>JANOGZ010000227.1:0-4729 GCA_031406255.1 Pyrinomonadaceae bacterium
GGGAGTGGGCGGCCAGGCGCAATATCGTCCAACGTTATTTCACTTCGCTCGGCTACGCCGGCATCAACGTCGTCCAGAAGCCCTGGTGCGAAGGCCCCTACGGACGTGAGCGCGTCTTCCTCGGAGCGAACTACGAAAACCGTAACAAGCTGACGACGGATGCGACGGCGCGGATGCTCGCCGAGATCGTCACGGGCCGCGCGGTAACGCCGGCGCGCAGCGCGCAGATGATGGCACTGCTGAAGCGCGATTATTCCGGGAAAAGCGAAGACCCTGATGATCAGGCGCATGGATTTACAGGCATCGCTCTCGAACCGGGAGCACGACTCTGGTCAAAAGCCGGCTGGACCAGCACCGCCCGCCACGACGCTGCCTACATCGAACTGCCCGGCGGGGCGCGTTTCGTGCTGGTCACTTTTACCACTGACCAGAGCGGCGAGCGAGAGCTCATCCCGACCGTGGCGCGCGCGGTGATTGCGGGGCTTGGAAGGGAAGTCGGAAAGCAGTAAGGAAAGCGGCAGCAAATAGTCGCTCGAAGCGGGAGGTGCAAAGCTCGCTCGTCAGGTTTTTTGTGCGAGCACGGCTATTTTGGTCCACCCGATCGGGTCGAGCGGAGGAAAGTGGTATCGTGCCAGAACGCGGAAATGACGATTGGTATGCTCGGCCACTTCGCGTGGCGGGTGGGTCTTGAAGCGAAACATGACTTCGAGTAATCTGCTTGCCGGTGAAGGTCTGACGGGAAGATGGAGCAGGTAGCCGCCGGGAGCCAGGACGCGCGCCAGTTCGCGCATCCCTTCGCGCAAGGGGACATATTCGAGTACGCCGCTCGTCATCACAAGCTCGAACGTGTCATCCGGAAAGGGCAGCGCCAGCACGTTGGCCTGGGCGAATCCGACCTGTTGATGATCAATGTCAGTCTCCTCCCGCATAGCGCGATGCGCCGTTTTCAGTGATGTTCGGGAGAGATCAACGGCGGCGATGCGTGCCGGCTGGTGCAAGACTCGGAGCAGGGCGAGCGTGAGCAGCCCCGTGCCACAACCGGCATCAAGCACTCTTGCTCCGGCAGACAAAGGCAGCGGATGGTCGCGCAGGTAGCGCTCCAGCGAGTGGCCGTAGCGATTGAACTTGAACGTCAGATTATAGAGATTGGCAATTCGGTCATAGAGCGACCCCGCGCCGTTTTCGCTTTGAGTAGTCACTTTGTTCAGCTTTATTCGCCTTTCATCACCTGTGCGCCCGCCCCGGGGCGTCTGCCGAGAAAGACGGACCCCTGCGGGTGGAACTCTACCGGGCGCAAAAGTTTACACCATGGGCGATCTTTACATAGCATAGCAAAGACACGCCTGTCGCAAAAAGTATTGTGATTAATGATTATGGCGGGAAAACTGAATTTTTGTGCTTAAATGAATTTTATTTTCTGAAGGAGAAAAACCCCTGTGTTCGAGTGTGAGAAGGATGTCCTCGACTGGTACGAGAACCAGCCTCGGGTCATCAACGAAGAGTTCCTGCGAAACATTCCCTGGGACGAAGTGTCCAAGCACCCCTTGAATCCCGACTTTGTGCCGGTCCTGTTCTACATGCGTGATGTCGAGAGCTTCACGGACATCTGGTATCGCAACCTGCTGCGCACCCCGACGGGCAGAAATCCCATTATCAGAAGATTTATGGATCGGTGGGGGGTCGAGGAACTGCAGCATGGCGAACTGCTCAACCGGTTCCTGAACGAAGCGGGCTTTCCCACCAGTTCCCGCTGGATGGAGGAAGCGCGCGCCAAAATCCCTTTTTCTTATAAAGCACAGGACTACGTCTACTCGCTCCTCGTCAACCTTTTCGGAAAGTATTTCTCCGGGACGCATATGGTCTGGGGCGCGATCAACGAAGTGACCACGCTGCAGGGGTATCGACAACTGTGGCGGAAGGCGGGACACCCCGTGCTCGAACATGTCCTGCGCGCCATCGCCCAGGAAGAATCGAGCCACTCGCATTTTTACTGGAGCATCGCGCGCCTGAAACTCGAGCGCTCGAAGTTTGCGCGCGATCTCGCCACTTTCACCGTGAGACGTTTCTGGGCTCCGGTCGGAGTCGGCGCCAAACCCGAGCAGGAACTGGATTACCTGATCACCAAACTGTTCAAAGGGCAGAGCGGGGTGGCGTTTTTCGACAAAAACGTCAATCAGCGCATCGAGCAGTTGCCGGGCTTTATGGGCATGAAAGTTTTCACCGAGAGGGTCGCGCGCGTTGCCCTGTAAGACCCGGCCGGCGCACCTCAACGCCGGTTACGCCCGCGCCGGGCGAAAACTTCAGGCGCGCGCCGGCGCGAAGAAGGCGCCGACGATCAAAACCAGGCTGGCGGACGAAGAAACCTGATCTTCAGATGATGGTTCGTCCGCCTGTCCCGCGTTCGGGGAGTCCATGAGTCGTAAACGAACAACCAAGTCGAAAAACTATCTACCTTTTGTCATCATTGGCGGTGTCTTAGCGATTGCGATCGGCGGCGGCACGTTGCTGTTTCGTTCGGCGCGGCAGCCGCGGCAACAGCCAGCCGCGACGATCCCCAACACGCTTACCGTCCCACCCCGCATGGAGCCGGGCGCGCAGCCGCCCCACGTCCGGGGCACCAGCGCGGCGCCCGTCGAGATCGAGGAATTCGGCGACTTTCAGTGTCCACCCTGCGGCCAGGTTCATCCGATGCTGAAAAAAATCGAAGCCGATTACGGTTCGCGGCTCCGCGTCGTCTTTCGCCATTTTCCGCTCGCCAATATACACAAGCATGCCGTGGATGCGGCGCGCGCCGCCGAGGCCGCGGCCCGGCAGGGACGTTTCTGGGAAATGCACGATCTGCTCTACGAGAATCAGCTGAAATGGAGTGTTGCCACCGACGTGCGGGCACTCTTCGTCGAGTATGCGCGCACGCTCGGGCTTGATACCGAACAGTTCAAACGCGATATGGATGCGATGGACGTCAACTCGCGCGTTATCGCCGATCAGCGACGCGGCGCTTCGCTTGGCGTCACGGGCACGCCGACCATGTTTCTGAACGGGCGTGAAGTGCCGACGGCTTCTGTCACTAACGACGGTCTGCGCGCCGCGATCGACACAGCGCTCGGCGGAAAAGCGCAGTGAAAGTTACAGGGTATCGGGAAACGGGAGCCCCCGAAGGAACCACATGAAGGGCGCGCCCATCGAAGCGGGAAGTGGGGCCTGGCTATACGCGCTGGCGGCGAGCGTGGCTCTGATCGGCCTCGGAGATGCGGTCTACCTGACGGTTGAGCATCTCGCCGGGCGCAGCGTGCGGTGTGGGATTTCCTCCGGCTGCTCCGCCGTGCTCGCGAGCCCCTACGCCACCCTGCCGGGAGATATCCCGCTTGCGGCCCTGGGTGCGGCGGCATATTTTAGCGCCTTCAGCCTCGCCACCCTGGCGGCATTCGGCTACCCGCACGCCCGCGCTGTGCTGGCCATCCTCGTCGCGTCAATGCTGGCGACGACCCTCTGGCTGCTGTTTGTCCAGGCGTTTGTGCTTCACGCCTTCTGCGATTACTGCCTGCTCTCCGCCGCGCTCACACTGACGTTGACGGCGCTCGTCGTCATCGCTCACTTCAGAGCGAAGCGCGCCTCGTACACGCTGCCGTGACCCCCGCTAATGGCTTCCGCTCAATTTAGATACGTGGCTGTCAGCGGGCGCGACCGGTCCGCCGCCGTTCCTGCTACGCCAGTGGAGGTAGATCGTAATGGCCCACGACGCCACCATGTAATAGATGGGAAAACTGAGCGAGAGCAAGACCAGTGATCGCGGCGCATCGGGCATACGGTAAAGAATCACCAGCAGAAGGATCGCCCAGATCGCACCCAGCAGGATCGTCAAACGACTGAGGGGGGTGCGCTGTGATGGATACAGGTACCGCGTCGGCACGAAAGTCAACACGGCCAATCCAATAATGAGGGCCAGCGAGATCAGGGATGGAGGACGGAGCATGTAGAGATAAAACGCGACGATGTTCCAGTAAGACGGAAAGCCGAGAAAAAAACCGTCGTCGGTTTTGGCGTTCACCTGACAAAATCCATAAGCGCTGGCGAGAAGCGGCAGCAGCAGCCAGCCTTCCTGTCCGGCCGGAAGAACACCGGCCCGCCACATCAACAGTAGCGGCAGCGATGTGTAAGTCTGAAAGTCAACGATATCATCCAGCTTACTGCCGTCGAAACCCGGAATGAGCTCCTTCACGCGCGCCCGCCGCGCCAGCCAGCCATCCGTCGAATCAACGAAGGTGGCCACCAGCATCAACGCGAACACCAGACGAAAAGATTCATCTCCGCCGCGCACCACCAGCACCGCCATTCCCGCGGCCGCCGCGAGCCCCACGGCCGTGTACAGGTGAACGCCCCAGGCAAGGAATCTCTCTCTTTTCATATCACTGTAATTAATGTCGGATGAATGTTTAGTAATCTGCTCTCGCGACGGAATTTTACAGGGGAGATGGATCCTCCTCCTGCCCGGCGACGCGCTTTTCCCATTCTCGCCTGGTGGCGGTGTCAATGAGAAGTATACTCGGACTTCCGCCGATCATCCGGACGGTGATCTGGAAGTCGCTGCATTCGATTACCTGTCCACGCCAGGACTTGGACTGCCACGCGTCTGGTAGTCCAAGCGCCCTGGTTATCTCAGGTAAAAACGCATCGAGGGTTTGCCACTTGAATGATGTGTTGTATCCGATACCGAGAGAGAATAGCTTTC
>JANOGZ010000878.1:0-2522 GCA_031406255.1 Pyrinomonadaceae bacterium
GGCATGGAATCGATTGACCCGGCGAACATGGCGGACGTCAATAAGAACTTCAGCAAGCCGGGAGAATACGCCGCCGTGCTGCAACGTCTCGCCCAGCGTAACATCTATGCGATCACCTCGTTCATCTTCGGGATGGACAACGACACGCCCGGGGTGGCCGAGCGCACGCTTCGCGAGATTCACTCGTGGCCGCCGGGGCTGCCCGTCTTCGGCCAACTGACGCCGTTTCCGTCGACACCCCTGTATGAGCGTTTGGAGAAAGCGGGACGGCTCGCACGCCCGAAGCACTGGATGGATTTTGCGCCTTTCGAGATGGCGCACACGCCGCTGAAGATGTCGATAAAGGAGGCGCGTGTTGAAGTTGATCGTGCGTGGGCGTCGTCTTACAGCCCGGAGCGGAATGCCGACGCGATTGAGTTGATCAGCCGTGCCCCGCTCGAGAATCGCATCAGCCATCTGGTGTCGCGCCTTTTCTTCCGCGGCATTTATTTTCCGCAGATGAACAAGCGGGCGTGGATGAGACTGATCGCGCAGAACCGGCGGACGATCTTCAAGCTGACAAAAGAGGCGGTAAGTACATATCGCGCCGCGCGGAAGAGGAAGCCGGGAGTCGTAAGTGATGGCGCGCACGCCCCGATGATCGGTAGGGAGACAACCGACAGGCAGGGTAAACTCCCGCCACAGCCGATATCCGCCGTCAGCAGCAACTCACAGCGGAAGCGTGCGTGAGCCTGATTAGCGCCGGCCGGCTTGTCCGGAACGGGCGGGGATGCCTTCAACTTGTGATATAAAGATACTCACCAGGCTGTTAAGGTCAAGGATATGATTGATTGACTGAGCTTACCCTCTCTCACTCTCCATACTGGCCGACTCGACGGCAATTATTGCTAACGAGCGATGAAGAGCAAGGAGGATATTATGAAGATACTGTTAATCAATCCGGACTTTCCTGATACTTACTGGAGCTTTCGGCACGCGCTTCAATTCGAGGGCAAACGATCGGCTTTTCCGCCGCTCGGGCTATTGACCATCTCTGCCCTGCTGCCCCGTTCGTGGGAACGTCGGCTGGTTGATCTGAATGTAGCCTCACTGAAGTCGTCCGCGATCGATTGGGCGGATATCATCTTCGTGACGGCGATGCTGGTTCAGAAGGAGTCGCTGCGTGATGTCGTTCAGCGATGCAAGGCGCGCGGGAAGCGGGTGGTGATCGGCGGGCCATACGTGACGACCAGCGCGGAGAACTTACCCGAAGCCGATCACATCTTCCTCGGTGAAGCCGAGACGACCCTGCCGCAGTTTGTGCTGGATCTGGAGCGTGGCGAAACCAAGCGTGTCTACCAGGCGGCCGAGCGCCCCCCACTCTCCGCCGCTCCTATTCCCGACTTTGGACTCGCCGATCTCAAACACTACAGCGCGATGTCGGTGCAGTACTCGCGCGGCTGCCCCTTTCAGTGCGAGTTCTGCGACATCATCGAAATCTACGGCCGCATACCGCGGACCAAGAGCATCGAGCAGATGCTGGCCGAACTCGACGCGCTGCGGAGCGTCGGGTGGCGCGGCATGGTTTTCATCGTGGATGATAATTTCATCGGCAATAAGCGAAACGTCAAGCGACTATTGCCCGAGCTGGCCGCGTGGCAGGAGCGGAACGGTCGCCCGTTTTCTCTCCTCACCGAAGCCAGCGTTAACCTCGCCGATGACGATGAACTGCTCGCGTTGATGCGCCGCGCTGGCTTCCGCCGCGTCTTTCTCGGGATCGAAACGCCGGTCGAGGAGAGCCTCAAGGAAGCTCGTAAGACACAGAACATCCGCGTCGACCTGCTCGATTCGGTGAGAAAGATTCAGAGCTATGGGATGGAGGTGATGGGCGGCTTTATCGTCGGCTTCGACACAGACCCGGAAGACATCTTCGAGCGGCAGATCAACTTCATCCGGGAGAGTGCGATCCCGCTCGCGATGGTCGGGTTGCTCACAGCGCTCCCTGATACCCAGCTGTGGCGGCGGCTAAAGAGCGAAGGAAGACTGCTCACCGAAAGCTCCGGCAATAATACCAGCGATTCACTGAACTTCGTGCCGAAGATGGACCCCACCCGACTGGTTGAGGGTTATCAGGCTATCTTGCGAACGATCTACAGTCCCGGCGAATACTACGGCCGCGCGCTTGAATGTCTGAAGCGAGTATCACAGGAGGGGCCGGAACCACAGCACCACAGCCTCATCAGCGGCATCGTCGCGTTCGCGCGCATTGCCCTCAAACTGGGTATCCTTGACCGCGAGCGCCGAGAGTTCTGGCGCTTCTTCCGCCGCGCCGCTTCTGAACATCGTGACGAACTTGCCCAGTCGATGCGGCTGGCGGCGATGGGCTATCACTTTCGCAAACTGACCGAGGCCTATCACGAGTAGGCGCTGCTGGCAGAGTTTTGTTCCGGCGTCGCCCATCTTCAATGTTCATGGGCATCGTTTGATGGTAACGGCACCGCGCTCGCGGTGCCGTTCACGTTATTGCGGGTCAGACGACCTGC
>JANOGZ010000285.1:0-3107 GCA_031406255.1 Pyrinomonadaceae bacterium
GTCACGGGGCTTGCCGTCGCTGGCGCACTGGTCGGAACACACCTTTCGCATCGCACGTCGGCTGGCAAGCTGGGCAAAAGCTTCGCCTTCTTTGTCATCTTGGTCGCGCTATTTCTTGTGGCGAAGAATTACTCCGCGCTACCCTTCGTACTGCCATAGCGGTGTCCCGCCCCCGTTGGTGTTTGTTACATAAGCCATGGCTCGCTTCACCAGAATGTAAATTCTCATGAAGTAAAAGGAAACAGGACGACGCGCGGGCCGAGCGTCAACTCTCAGCAACCTCGAATTCGCGGTCATACTCAAAACCTGCCGCTTAACCCTGACACTACTTGCCGGCCACGCGCCGCCAGAGGGAGGATTCGCCTTCGCGGCGTATCAGCGCGCTGACCTCACGATAAGCGGCCGCGTAGAGAGAGCGCATTTCTTCAGGCGTGGAAGCGATCTGCGATAATTGACGCTCGATCTCGGCCCGCGGCGGGGCGTTTTTCTGCTCGAAGCGTAGCAGCAGTGGTCCTTCACCGGCAACGTGCACGGCCAGCCCTTCGGCGAGCCAGCGCGGTGTCCGTCCGCGCCCCAGCATTTCGATCACCGCATGCGCGTATTCATGACGTAACGCGCTGGTGAGCACGCCGCGCCGCCGAAGCACACCGAGCGGTTGCGACTCGATGCGACGGCCCGTCGTGACGGCTGCCGCCCACGGCGGCTGTCCCGTCACCCCGACAAAATCTCCCGTCGTGTCATGAATCAACAACTCGACTTTTACCGCCCTGTCCGGAAGCTTGAGAGCGGCCGAGGCCAGACGCTGCGAGAGGTCAGCGCGCGCCTCTTCGAGCGTGCGCAGCGCCGCCTCGACATCGCGCCGCGGAGTGCGCGCCGTGTAGCTGGCGCGGAAGTGCTCGCTCGTTAAAGTAAGGCGCGGGACGAGGACGGGCGGGCGCCGCGGGGGCGCCGCGGCAGCGCGCTCTGGCACGAAGGCGGTGAATGATGGTGCGGTGGCGCCCGCCATCACGCGGCGTGTGAAGGCGGCGGGTCGAAAAGCGATCCGCGAAGCCTTCGCCATCTCGAAGACTGAATCTTCCACGCGGCTCGAATGGTGAGACGTTGAGATTTCTCCCTCCTCAAGCGTGCCGCGCGCCGCGCGCCCCTCCGGCTCGCCGACCGCGCTTCTTTCTACCGATCGGGCGCCGGAGTCGAGGCTTGTCCCGGGGAGATACTGCATCAGAATCTGCCGGTAGGATGCGCCGCGGCTGGCCATCACATGCGCGCCCGACTGGCAGAGGCCCAGCCCGTGGCCGAAACCGGTGCCGCGAAAGACAAACTCTCCTCCGGCGCGCGCCACTTCGAAGCGCGTGCTTTTCAGCGTGTTCCAGCCGAGCGTGCGTCCGGCGATGATCTTGAAATCCCACCCGCGCACCACGCGGCGACGCTCTCCTTCGAGCGCGATCAACTCGGCGCGGCCCGTCGCGTCGCGCTTGACGATGCGCACGTCTCGCAGATGCGCGCCCACATCTGTGCGCAAATCAGCGCGGAGCGCCCTGTTTAACTGCGCGGCCGTGATCGTATCCGTCCAATTGTGCTGGAGCGCGCTCGCGCAGTAATCGTCGCGTCTGCCGCGCAGGTGAGAGGGAGCAGCGGCCGTCCCCCACAGAGAGGAGATGTTAGCCGTCATTCCGCCACAGGCAGCGCTGAAGTAAGCATCCGCGAGGCGGCCTCCTCCGTCACGCAGAACTTCGCCCGCCGTCTCTCTGATGGCGCGGCGCAGCAGTTCATAAAAGTCTGCGCGAAGGCTTTCGTCTCGCACGCTGATGTAACGCTGGCAGTGGGTACTGTTGCAGAGGTCATAATGGTCACGCGCGTGGCGTCGGAGATTTTTCAGCGCGTAGGTGCGGCTGATGACGGCCTGGGCCTTGAGCGCTTCAAGCTCATTCTCGACGCTCGCTTCGGCCGCCAGCACGCCGAAAACATAATCATCGAGGGCGAGCGTCCGTGTCGCGTCTTCGCGCGTCAGTCGCACGCTCACCAGCGGCTCAGCAGAAGCCCCCGGCGCCCGCGCCTGCGCCTCCGACGATTCCTCCTCCCGCGCGAGGGTCGTCGGTGCTCGCCGGGCGCCGCTCGTCTTCTCCGCGTGTGCGTATTCCTCGAAAACGCGGCGCGCCAGCTCCGCGCAATGTGATCCCTGTCCGCGCTTGAGAAAGACCACCAGAGCGAGGCTGTTTTGAGCGGGCGACGGCGGCGCGCCTGAACCGCGGTCGGACGCGAATCCGACGAACCAGCCGTGTGGGCGGAAATGATCCTGTGGCGTCGCGGTGCCGGTCTTGCCAAAGATGTAGTGGGGTAGCGAATTCAGTCCGGCGCGCGTGGCCGTTCCGTAGGCGATCGCGCCGCGCATGCCCTTCAGGAGCAGCGCGCGCTCTCCGGCCGCGACCTCGAGACGGGCCCGCTCATGTGGTTTGAAGTCGCGCGGTGCGGCGTGGCGCGGGACATAGAGGTGGCCGCCGTTGACAAGCGCGGCGTAGGCCGTCAACAACTGGATGGGCGTGACGAGCACGTGCCCTCCTTCGCCGAGCGCGCTATTCACCGGCAACGAGCCGCTACTACTGCCGCTGCGCGGCAAAGTTCCGGCGGCTTCTTCGCGTATATCACCCGCGCCGGTGCGTGCGCCGAAACCGAAAGAGCTGAGCGTCGCATTGAAAGCGTCGGCGGTTAACCCCTCACCGAGCCTGGAAAAATAGTAGTTGCACGAATACGCCAGCGCCTGCGCCGGATCAAAGGGCGGCCTGGTTTTAGGATGCGAGCAATTGATCTCGAAGTCGCCGCGTTTGTAAACGCCCGGGCAGAAGAGCGGGCGCGATTGATCGTCGATCAATCCGGTGCGTAGTGCGGCGAGCAGCGTGAAGGCTCTGATCGTCGAGCCGGGAGGCAGCGCTTCGGTGAAAGCGAGTTGCGAATTGACGACGGCGCGGATGCGTCCCGTCTGCGGATCCATCGCGACGACTGTTCCCTCGCGCTCGCCGAGCGCCGCCACCGCGGCGCGCTGCAATGCCCGATCAGCCTCTTCTTCGCTGTTGTTTACGGCAGCCCGAGAAGAAGCGGTCTCCCCCGGCAGC
>JANOGZ010000301.1:0-2234 GCA_031406255.1 Pyrinomonadaceae bacterium
GAGATCCGCCCCGATGATCGCGTCATGGTGCATTCGTTCGGCGGTCAGGGCGACAGGCGTGCGGCGCTGGCGCGCGATATCGAAAAAATCGTGCGCGCGGAAATAGCGATGTGGGGCCCGCCGGAATTCGATTCCTACACGTTCCTGTTCCACTTCGACCCCGACGCCAGATCGGGCGACGGCATGGAACATCTCACCTCGACGCAGATCATCGAACCGGGCGAATTAGCTGATCCGGGCGTATATAACAGTACACTCGACACGGCGGCCCATGAATTCTTCCATGTGTGGAATGTCAAAAGGCTCCGGCCGGCGGAACTGGGCCCGTGGGATTTCACCCAATCAGTGAGCACGCGCGGATTATGGATCGCCGAAGGGATCACGAATTACTACGGTCATTTGATGTTGCGGCGCGCCGGAGTCTTGGATGATGCGCAGCTTTTAAGCGTACTCGGCGATGCCATCGGCCTTGTCGAGAATGCGCCGGGCAGCCGCCTGATCAGCGCTGAGGAGGCTTCGGTGCTCGCGCCATTTATTGACCGCGCCGCGCACGCGCAGCGCACCAACCTCGCCAACACCGCGATCAGTTACTACTCGAAGGGCGATGTGCTGGGCCTCGTCCTTGATCTCCTGATACGCGGAAAGACGGGCGGGAAAGCGTCGCTGGATGACGTGATGCGGCGCATGTATGATGAATTTTATGTGAAGGGCCCGAGCGCGACCTATTACCTGCGCGGGCGCGGCTTTACGAATGAAGATTTCGAGCGCGTCGTCTCGGAGGTGGCCGGCACCGACCTGCGCGATTTCTTCGCGCGCTATGTGCGGGGACGTGAGACGCCCCCCTACGACGAGGTCTTCGCGACCGTCGGCCTGCGCCTCGTCCGCAACCCGCAGCGCGACGCCTTCACCGCCGGCATCGCGGTTGATCAGGCGGATGCGCAAAACGCCACGATCGAGAGCGTGCTGACCGGCTCCACCGCACAACGCGCGGGACTGCGGCAGGGCGACGTGCTCGTGAAAATCGGAAAGGCGTTTGTCACACCCGTCACATGGAGAAGCTCGCTCAATATCTATAAGCAGGGCGAGCGCGTCCCCGTCCAGGTGCGGCGCGCGCGCCGCACGATCAACACAACCGTCACGCTTGAGGCGCCTAATCTTTACGACTTCCGGCTTGAGGAAATGAAGAATGCTTCGCCCGCGGCGCGCGCGCTGCGCGCCGCGTGGCTGGGCGGTGCGCGCGCCGGCTCCTGAGAGCCAGAAAGCTACGGCGCGAGAATCTCGATGGCGTCAGGGACGATTTCGAAGGTCATCGGAAGACGTCCGATCAGCTCTCCGTCGGCCTGCACCAGCGCGTCGCCGAAGGCGCGCGCACGAGTGGCACGGAGGAAGCGCACGCCCGGGGTGTTCTCGGCCACACCGCGGCGCATCGCATGCGAGAGAAGGCGCAGATACCGTAGACGGCTGCACGAATCGACAAGACAAATCTCAAACTCCGGTCGGTCGAGCCGTGCGCGCGGCGTAATGGCGAGGCCGCCGCCGTAGCGTGATGCCTTGCCGAAACTGGCAAAGGTCGCGGGAAAGGTCTGTCCATCAACCTCGATGGTGAAATGTTCCGGCCGCCAGCTCGCCAGATGGCCGAGCCCCGAATACCAGAAGGCGACCTCGCCGACGCGCTTCTTTAAGCGTGGACGCACGCGGCGCACCACCGAAGCGTCGAGCCCGACGCCGGCCATCAGGAAAAAATAACGCCGCTCACCGCCCGCCTCATCCGCCACGGCGCAGCCGATCGAGATCCGCCGCGCCGCGCCGCGTACGATGACGCCGGCCGCGCGCTCCGCGTCGAAGGGCAACTGGAGCTCGCGCGCCAGGACATTGGCCGTGCCCTGCGGCCAGATTGCCAGCCGCGCCCCGGTTCCAACCAGTCCCTGAAGCGCTTCATTGATCGTGCCATCACCGCCCGACACGATCACGTCCTGCGCGCCGCCGCGCGCCGCCGCCGCCGCCAGACGCGTCGCCTCGTTCGGCCCCGCCGTGCTCACCGCTTCGACCTTGATGCCCTCTGCTCGAAGACGCTCGCAGAACCGCGTCACTTCACGCGCGCCGCGCCCGCCGCGCCCGGCGTTCGGATTCGAAATCAGTATTGCGGTGCGTTGCTTCATCGTCGATCGAACAGGTTGGCAAGATGAGTGCCAGTTGATATCGGTCGCGCGTTTCCGCCGAAAAGAGCCCGTCAT
>JANOGZ010000302.1:0-1600 GCA_031406255.1 Pyrinomonadaceae bacterium
CGCGAATTGATGCCGCGCAAGTGCAGCGAGTGCTCGCGGGCTTCGCTCCTTCTTCGAATGATCTCGTCTATGAGAACGGCGTACTCATCGAAGTGAATGCGGGGAAAATGAATCGCCTGACGGTCGAGCCCGGCGGGCAGATCGAATTTTCCGGCGCGCCCCAGCGCAGCCTGAGTGATGTCGAGCATGAGGTCAGGCGTTATCTGGCGCGCCTGCATGAGATCGCCGAAGGCAACGACCTCATCTTCCTGGCCGCCGGCTTTGATCCCCTCTGCACGATCGAAGAGCAGCGCTGGTTTCCCAAGCCGCGCTACGAAGTGATGCGCCCCTACCTCGCCACGCGCGGCCGGCGCGCCTGGGATATGATGTGCCGCACCTGCGCGATTCAGGCCAACCTTGATTACGGTACGGAAGCTGATCTCGCCAGGAAATTCATTCTCGGAAACCGTCTCGCTCCCGTCATCACCGCCATCTTCGCCAATTCACCCTTCGAGAACGGGAAACCCTCCGGCTACAAATCGACGCGCGCCGCCGTGTGGTTAGAGACCGACCCCGACCGCGCCGGCATCTCGCCGCCGGCGCTTGCGGACGTGGAGTTTTCACCCGCGTCATTTGTCGCTTATGCGCTTGAGGTGCCGATGCTTTTCGCGCAGCGCGATGGCCGCTACCTGGACGCTCCCACCGGGATGAAGTTCAGCGACTTTCTCGCGTGCGGCGACGACCCGGTAGAGCCCGTCTTCGGCGACTGGGCCGACCACCTGACGACCATCTTTACCGACGCGCGTCTCAAACAACATATCGAGCTCCGCAGCGCCGACTGCGGCAATCTCGCGATGACGCTCGCGCTGCAAGCCCTGTGGAAAGGCCTGATGTACGATGCCGGAGCCCTTGACGAAGCGCTCCGCCTCGCGCCGAAATTAACACGTGAAGGTGCGTTTGAGCTTCGCCGGGCGGTCGCGCGCGACGCGCTCGCGGCGCGCGTCTGCGGAGTTGATGTCGGAGGAATCGCCAGGCAAGTAGTCGAGCTGGCCGTCGGCGGCCTTGCGCGCATCGCGCCCGAAGAAGTTTGCTATCTCGACATCCTGCGCGCGCAGGTCATCGAAGACGGAGTCTCTCCGGCGGATATCCTGCTCCGCAACTGGCACGGCTCATGGCATAATTCGCTAAGTCAGGTCATTGAATTCTTGCGAATCGCTTAAATCATTTACCTCTCTGTGACGTTCAAATTCGGAGCTTCGTCATGAAAGCCCGCCTCAAATTCTCATTGTCCGTCTCCTTGCTGCTCTTACTTGCCTCCGTGATCACCTTCGCGCAGAAACCGGAACTCATCGTGCAAACAGGGCATACCCAGCAGATCCTGGAATTTACCTTCAGCCCCGATGGCAAAACCCTGGCGAGTACAGCTTATGAGAACACCATCAAGCTCTGGGACGTCGCCACGGGTAAACAGATCCGCACGCTCGCCGGACATATCCACTTCGTCAACTGTCTCGCCTTCACTCCCGATGGAAAAATCTTAGCCAGCGGAAGCCGGGATAACACGATCAAATTATGGGAGGTCGGCACCGGCAGAGAGCTTCGGACGCTCAGCGGACGCTCT
>JANOGZ010000311.1:0-7162 GCA_031406255.1 Pyrinomonadaceae bacterium
GAAAGCGCGCGTCCGGTTCCAGAGAGTCTTCTGTTCAATTGACAGCAGTCCGCCGCGCACGGCTGATTCGAGGTCGAGGCGGAACGCTTCCGCGTCGGGATATCGATCCTCCGGTCGCTGCGACAAGGCATGCAGGAGCACCTTCTCCACCTTGCGCCCAACGGTGTCCCGCGCGGGCCGCTGTGCGGCGGCTGGCTCCGGCGACGGCACATGTCGTGTTACGGGAAAGCGCACGATAAAAACCGAGCCGCGTCCTTCGCCCGCGGATTCCGCCCAGACGCGCCCGCAGTGCAGTTCGACGAGACCGCGCACGACCGATAAACCGATGCCCAGCCCGCCGTAGCGCCGCGTGGTCGAAGAATCGGCCTGACGGAAACGGTCGAAGATATGCGGCACGACCTCCGGGCGAATACCGATGCCGGTATCGGTGACAACAAACTCCACCGCATCTTCTCCTCCGGCGCGTCGCGCGCCGAGCGTGACCAGCCCTCCATCGGGCGTGAACTTGATGGCGTTGGAGACGAGATTTGAAAGAATCTGTTGCAGGCGTTTCGGATCGGCCGAAATGGTGGGCAGGTTCTCGCTTGAATCCAGTCTGAGCTCGAGCTGGTGCGGCGCGGCGAGCGTCTGCGCCGTGGCGAAGGCGGCGGCCAGCGCATCCTTCGGGTCAACGGGTTCGGGTTCGAGCAGGATCTTGTCGTTAATGATGCGCGATAGATCGAGCATCTCATCGACGAGGTTAAGCTCCTGTCGGGCATTGCGCTCGATGGCGGCGAGCGCGGCGTCGGCCGTCGCGCTATCAACCCGCACCCCTCCATAACGCAGCATTGAGACCCAGCCGAGGATGGGTGTGAGCGGCGTGCGCATCTCGTGCGAGAGAACGGCGAGAAATTCATCCTTAACACGATTGGCGTGCGCGAGCGAAGCGCGCTCCTGCTGGAGATTCGCGATGAGCCGCGCTTTTTGCAGCGCCACGGCCGCCTGTGTGATCAGCGATGAGATCTGTGGCCGGCCGGCCAGCTCCGGAAATTTTTCGGTCGCGCGCGCTTCGATGATCCCGAGCAGAGAACCATCAGCCGCTTCGACGGGCACACGCAAACTGCCCGCAATCTTTCGGCGCTCGGCGAGCGATGCCGAATACTGTGAGTAATCACCCTCCTCTGCGAAACCACGCGCGGCGGCGGCGTGCCATTTGCCATCATCGCCGACGACGAGCAGGCGCGCCCGGTTGGCGCCCATCAGCTCCATCGTGGCTTTGATCACGGCTTCGCCGATTTCCTCGATCGTCGTGGCGCCGGCCAGGCTCTGACTCGACTCGTTGAGCACCCGTAGCTCGCGCGCATGTTCCTGTTCATGTAAGGTTTCCACGCGCTCGCGGATGAACGATTCGGCGAGCGTGCGCAGAAGCTCGGCGTAAATGGTGAGCTTCTCGTGGCTGACCGGTGGTTGTTGACGAGCAATCTGCCACAGGTCCGGAAAAGCGACGTGCAAGGTCCTGGCGAGGCGATCCGTCGCGACCTGATCGGGAAAGTCGTCGAAGACCCACCCGGCGACGATGCCCGCGAAGGAGCGCCCATCGAGGCGCATCGGAACGGCAAACAGCGCCAGCGTATCGAGCCCTGTCAGATGCACGGTCGCGCCTTTCTCCAACGCCTCGCGCACCGCTCTCATATCCGTGGCGAGGCCCTCGCCCGTCGGCGGTTCCCAGCAACCGGCGGCGATCAGACGTTCGGCGAGCGGCGTCGGCGCGAACGGCCCCGCACACAGAGCGCCATCCTCATCAATGAGCGTGACGACGAGACCGGTCGCGCGCGCGAATTGTTCGAGCGCCGCATGCCATCCCGGCGACGCAAGCACATGCTTGCAGCGTTGGGCAGCCGGGTGCCCCTTTTTCGGCCCTAACCGTTTGCCGGCCGGCCCCGTGGTGGTCTCTCGCTTACTTCTGCGCATCGCTTCTGGCTACCGCCCTTTTTCGCGCTCCCCCGACCGGCAGGATGTTTCCCTGCTTGATTCCCCTGGAAGAATGTCATCTAACCCGCCGCTGCCCGTGGGAGTAAGATCAGATTCTGTCATGCGGCCAGTCCCTTAAAATGTAATGAAGCTCGATGCGCAAGGAGAGGATGGGCGACATCGTTTTATCTTACGGAATCGATAAAGGTAAGCGCAGATTACCTTAGACTTCACGGCGATCGCAAGTTTTACTCCGCGTATTCAAGCGCCGCCGCTGAAGCGTGTTAAGATACGGGCTTTCCCGAAAGAGTCGCGGTGCGGCCCGCCGCAAGAGCGCGCGCCCTCATCTTTATCCTTCGCAGAGAGGTTCTTCTGTTTATGCTCGATCGTCACGGCGCTTTTGACCGCATTACGCTCGTCGTTCTCGACAGTCTCGGCCTCGGCGAAATGCCGGATGCGGCTGACTGGGGCGACGCGGGCTCCGATACGCTCGGCCATATTCTGGAATCATGTGACGTGCGCCTGCCGAATCTGCAGAGCTACGGCATCGGAAACATCCGGCCGCTGCGCGGCATCGCGCCGGCTCCTGAGGCGCGCGCCGCTTACGGCCGCTGCGCGCTGCGCTCGAACGGCAAGGACACCACGACCGGCCACTGGGAGATGGCCGGCATCATCCTGGAGCGCGCCTTCCCGACGTACCCCGAGGGTTTTCCGTCGGAGATCATTAACCAGTTTGTGCGCGAGACGGGCGTGCCGGGCATCCTCGGCAACGTCCCCGCCTCCGGCACCGAAATCATCAAGGAGCTCGGCGAAGAACACCTCCGCACCGGCAAGCCGATCGTCTATACCTCGGCCGACTCGGTCTTTCAGATCGCCGCCCATGAAGACGTGATCCCGGTGCCGAAACTCTACGGGATGTGCGAGACGGCGCGCCGAATCCTGCGCGCCGAGCACGAAGTGGGACGCGTCATCGCGCGTCCCTTTGAAGGCGCGCCGGGCGAGTTTCGCCGCACCGAGAACCGTCACGATTACGCCGTCCCGCCGCCGCGCGGGAATCTTCTGGTCGCGCTCTCGGAGGCCGCCCTGGATGTCGTCTGCATCGGTAAGGTCGCCTCGATCTATGACGCCGTGGGGGTCACCGAGGACCTTCCGGCGAAGAACAACGAGCAGGCCATTAACCAGACGATCCACGCGCTCGGGCAGGAGCGGACGCGCGGGCTGATCTTCTCGAACCTCGTCGACTTCGATATGCTCTACGGCCATCGCCGCGACGTCGTGGGCTACGCCCGCGCGCTCGAGCATTTCGACGCTCGCTTACCGGAGATCGAGGCGGCGATGGGCGACGGCGATCTGCTGATCATCACGGCCGATCACGGCAACGATCCGACGCGACCCGGCTCGGATCACACGCGCGAATACGCGCCGCTCATCGTCTACGGGAAGCGCTCCCGCGCCGGCGTCGATCTCGGCATCCGCCGCTCGCTCGCCGATATCGGTCAAACGATCGCCGACAATTTCGCTTTGAAGCTGAGCGCGGGCGAAAGCTTCCTCGCTGAGATCACATGAAAAGCTCTGGCCGCGCGCGTCGTTCCAAATAGGTGGCGTGCCGAGAGCGCGAAGCTCATCCGACCGGGTCTTTGAGGATCGCGACGTATGGCAGGTTGCGGTAGCGTTCGGCGAAGTCCAGACCGTAACCGACGACGAACGCGTCGGGGATTTTGAATCCCAGATAGTCGATCGCGACGGGACGTTCGCGTCGCTCGTGTTTGTCGAGCAGGGCCGCGAGTTTGACGCTCGCCGCGCCGCGCGCGTGAAGATTAGCGAGAAGATACGAGAGCGTCAGTCCGGTATCGATGATGTCTTCGACGACGAGGATGTCGCGCCCTTCGATCGCGACATCGAGGTCTTTGACGATGCGCACTTCGCCCGAGGTGCGCGTCGATGAGCCGTAGCTCGAAATCGCCATGAATTCCATGTCGAGGGGAATGTCGATGGCGCGCACCAGATCGCTCAGGAAGATGCACGCGCCCTTGAGCACACCGATCAGCAGCGGCCGGCGCGCGGCGTAGTCGCGGGCGATTTCCAGCCCGATTTCGGCGATACGTATCTGGATCTGTTCGGCGGTAAAGAGCGGCTCGAGGTTCGGATTGCTAAACTCCGATGCGGAAACGGCGGAAGAAGAAGCGGCCAAGGTCCCCTCCAATCTTTTGTCGCGAAGCGGAAGATTAACGCTATTTTCGGATCACTGGAGAAACACGCATTTGCGCGCGCAGCGCGCAGTGCGACATACTAAGAGAGCTTCTCCCCGCAGGTCAACATTCGAGAAGAGACGGTGACGTCTTCGATCCCTTGCCGAAAGGAAGTTTGTCGAGGTGAGAATCCAGTTCAAACGCTCATCATGCATTGAAGCGGCGCTCGTCGCGCTATTCGTCTCTTTGTCAGCCCCGCTCGCCAGCGCGCAAAATGAGGGCAGCAGCGGCAGCGCGCGCCCCGCCGCCACCGCCGCCGCCGCCGCCCCCGCCGGCGCGCGTGTGCGGGCGACGCAGCGGGCCGTTGACGCCAGCGTGCCGGATGATCCGGCCGTCCTGACGGCCATCGCGCCCTACACGGCGAGGGTGCGCGCGCTGGAAACGGCGATCGGAAGCCTGACCGGCGAGTTGAAAAAGAGCGGCATCGGCGCCGGTTCGCTCGGCAATTTCGTCGCCGACGCGATCCGCGCGCAGGCCGCCGCGAAGCTCGGCACACCCGTGCTGCTGGCGGTGACGAATAGCGGGGGCCTGCGCAAAAATACGATCGGTGAAGGCGCCCTCAGCACGATGGATATCTACCAGTTGCTGCCCTTCGAGAACGCGCTCGTCGCGCTGGACCTGACCGGCGAGCAACTCACGCGCTTCCTCAAGGTCGTCCTGGCAAAGGAGGATGCGCAATCCGGGGCGCGCCTGATCTATCGCCTCACCGCCGACAAAAAGAGCGAACTCGTCGGCGTCAAGCTCGGCGACGCGCGCGCGGCGGATGAACGAGAGATCGATCCGGCGACCCGTTATACCATCGTGACGATTGATTACCTGGTCAAACGCGGCGGCGATTACGCCGTGCTGCAGGAGGCGCAGAACGTCCGACCCCTCGGCGTGACGATGCGCGATGCGGTGATCGATTACGTCAAGGCGGAGACCGCCGCCGGTCGAAAGATCAAATCCACACTGGATGGCCGTTTTTATCAGGACAACCGCGCTCCGGCCGCGACGAAGGGGGACAACCCGAGATGATCACACGAAGACGCTTCCTCGGCGCATCCATCGCCGGCGGCGCCTGTCTCGCGCTCGGCGGCCCGGCGCACGCGCTCTCGAGCGTCGCCCGTGACAAAAGCCCCGCGCTCTCCACGCCGCTTCTCCAACCCGGTCCCGGCGAGACCCTGATCACCATCCTTCACACCAACGATACCCACTCGCAGATTGATCCGCTGCCCGCCAACGACCGCAACGCGGGCAAGGGAGGCGTCGCGCGCCGCGCCACGCTCGTCAAGCGCATCCGTCGCGAACAGCCGCACACGCTGCTCGTCGATGCCGGCGACGTGTTTCAGGGCACGCCCTATTTCAATCTCTACCGCGGCGAGGTGGAATACAAAGCGATGTCCGCGATCGGCTACGATGTGGTGACGCTCGGCAATCACGATTTCGATAATGGCATCGCCGCCCTCGCCGCGGCGATGAAGTTCGCCACTTTCGATTTCGTCTCGGCCAACTACGACGTGCGCGGCACCGCCATCGAAAATCGCGTCAGGCCGTACGCCGTGCGCGAGCTCGGCGGCGTGCGCATCGGGTTGTTCGGTCTGGGGATCAAACTCGAAGGACTCAATCCGCCCGATTCTTTCAAAGGCGTCAAATATCTCGATCCGGTGGCCGCCGCGCGCGACTCCGTGCGGCTTCTGCGCGAGCGCGAAAAGTGCGCGATGGTGGTCTGCATGTCGCACCTCGGCTACTATCCGCAGCCCGCTGAAGACGAGCTCGGCGATTCGCAGCTCGTCGCGCAGGTTGACGGAATAGATTTTATCGCCAGCGGCCACACGCACACGTTTATGGAGCAGCCCGTACTGGTCAAACAGCCCTCCGGCAGGGAAACCGTGATTTTTCAGGTCGGGAAGAGCGGCATTTATCTCGGCCGGGTGGATTTCACCGTGCGTCGGGGACAGATCACCGCCTTCGCCGGCCACCTCCTGGATTTAAGACGCGACCGCGTGCCCGGATAAACTTTATGGCCGATGACCACTCAACACGCGACCGTGTCCGCGCGCTCGTGCGCGATGTGCTCAACAACGCCCTTCCGGCGGAAGGGAGCGAGGATGCGCCGCCGCCTGCTCCTCCTGCGCCTGCCTCCGAAAGCCGGCCGCCGCTGGCGCATGTGATTCCAATGGTGCCGAGCGCCGCGGCGCCGGAAGAACAACCTTTCGCGCGTGATGAGTCGACGAAGATGGTGATCACCGAGACGGATGTGCACGGGCTGGAAGAAGGCGCGCGCCTGCGCATCGCAGAGGGCGCGCGGCTCACACCGCTGGCCGCCGATATCGTGCGCGAGCGGCGGATCGAACTCGTGCGCCGCGCGCCCCGTCGCGGCTCGCGCGAGACGAAGCTGATTGCCGTCGGCGCGGATCATGGCGGCTATCCGATGAAGGAAGAACTGAAAAACTTTCTCGCCGAACTCGGCCATCGCGTGCGCGACTTCGGCACGCATTCGACCGATGCCGTCGATTATCCGGATGTGGCCCACGCGGTCGCCCGTGCGGTGGCCGATCGTGAGGCGGACCTCGGGATAATTATTGACGGCGCGGGCGTCGGGTCGGCGATGACGGCCAACAAGGTGCCCGGCGTGCGCGCCGCCGCCTGTTATTCGGTGAAGGTCGCGCGCAACTCGCGCGAGCACAATGACGCCAACGTCCTCACGCTCGGAAGCGGTGTAATTACGAGCGCCGAGATGCGTGAGATCGTCAGCGCCTGGCTCACGACGGAGATCAGCGAGGAGCGGCATCGGAAGCGCGTCGCCAAGATCGTCGCCGTCGAGCGTCAGTATCGAGGGTAGCCAAAAGGTAAGCGTTCAGCAGTCAGCAGTCAGCAGTCAGCAGTCAGCAGTCAGCAGTCAGCTTTCAGCTAAAATAAAGAAGCGGGCGCCATGAAAGATCGACACCACACATGACCGGCTGACCGCTGACTGCTGATGG
>JANOGZ010000330.1:0-4624 GCA_031406255.1 Pyrinomonadaceae bacterium
TTGATCGCCGCCCTCGATCTCACGCAGCTTGAAGACGATCGCCATTATTTTCCGCCGTATCAGGCCGTCATTCTCTTTCGTCGCGACGCGCTCGGGCGCGCGCCCGCCTCAAAGGAAGCGCTCGCGCGCCTGGGCGGTGCGATCTCGACGGAGGAGATGCGCCGTTTGAATTACGAGATTGACGGGAAAAAGCGGCCCGTCGGTGAAGTCGTCCGCGAGTGGAGACAGCATCGGGGCTTCTAGTATTCATCGCACTAGCTAACCTGCGGCGCTCCGGCTCCGGTTGAAGCAGGCCCTTGAAATACATTCGTAAACGCCACCGACGGTCGATGGTGGGGCTACCTTGTAGTTGAGTCGGGTGGCGTCTGTCGTGTTATGCTGTGGGGTGCCGGAACTTTCCCCGAACTATTTTATAACGCCTGGAAGAGCGAGAAGACATATGGCGCTGTCGGATAAAAAGGTGGAAATCGTCACGGGACGACGCGAGACTGATGGACAGGTGCGGCTCTCGATGTTCACTGGAGACCTGCTGGCCCTCACCCTTGAAGAACGCGGCCAGCGCGCGCCGACGCTGCTCCTGACGCGCTCCCAGGCCGATCGTTTGCGAAGCGCGCTGGCCGAGATGATCCCGCTGCTTCAGGAGCCGACGACGGAAGATAACGGTAAAACGAAGCCGTGGCGGGGCGCTGAGCGAAGGGTGACAGGCGAGTTGAAATAAAAGAAGGTAAGCGTACAGCAGTCAGCGCTCAGCTTTCAGCTAAGATAAAGAAGCGCGCGCCGGCGCCCGGCGCTTCCCGGCACGCGTCTCATGAGAGATCGACACCACAGCTGACCGGCTGAAGGCTGTTGGCTGTTGGCTGAACGCTTACAAAAGAAGTTACTTCTTGCGCACGAGCGTTACCCGCACGGGCTCGGACAGGCTGTTCGCCGCAACATTAAGCTTCTGTGTCTGGAAGCCCTTCGCTTTGATGATCATCTTCAGGGTGCCCATGTGGATCGGCGGCAGGACGGCAACGCCGCGATCGTTGGTGTAGTTCCACGTTTCACAGAAAAAGCCATCCGTGCGCGTTGATTCGACCTTGACGTAAGCGTTTCTGACGGGCTGTCCGCTTTCATCGAAAATGCGTGCGTCCGCACGACCGATGCCATCCGGCTGAGTGGGCGCTTTGCCCATGTTGGGGATGCTGCTATCGCTCGCGCCCTGCGGCGATACGCCCTGCTGCTCCTGGGCCAGTCCGACGGCGAACGTCGCGGCGATAATCAGCGCTATCGAGAGTAATTTACGCATTTCTTTCATAATCTCCTGTACTTCTTCTTATTCGGTTAATGGGGTGATCAACCTGCCGGAAAGGCAGCCTGAGAGCTCTAACAAACGTCGTGCCGCGCGCTTTTTGGCGATTGCGCCGCCCGCTTGCTTGTGTGATGTCGCGGTCTTGAGATAACGCCGCCGGGGGGTCTTCAAGGAGACCGGAGGACTCCTCGCGGTCACAGGCAATTATATGGTGATTGAAGGATTATTGAAAGCACTAAGTTTTCCGGGCGGGTGGGGCCGGGCAGAGAGCCGCCCCGGCCGGTTATGGACAGCCCGTCGGTGCGAAGGATATATTGTTGCTCCTGAATGCTTTCACGC
The DNA here is from genome assembly GCA_031406255.1 of Pyrinomonadaceae bacterium. Classification (GTDB taxonomy): domain Bacteria; phylum Acidobacteriota; class Blastocatellia; order Pyrinomonadales; family Pyrinomonadaceae; genus JANOGZ01. Next base: position 1,631 of record JANOGZ010000330.1, read on the forward strand.
GAGGAATGCTCGCGAAAACCGACCGGCGCGAGGGAGCGGAGGAAGGTGCCGCTGCGCCCGCCAGGACAGAGGCTGGAAGCTTTGCCGACGGCGTGTGTGCCAGCAAGCAGCAGCGCCCGACTTTAGCGCCGACGCGCGACTAGGAGATACCAGCAATGGATTTAATTGACCTGCTTATACTGCTTCTCGTGGCGGGCGTGTGCGGCGCGCTGGGACAGGCGATCGGCGGATTCTCGCGCGGCGGCTGTCTGGTCTCGATCGCTCTCGGCTTCATCGGCGCGCTGATCGGCGTGTGGCTCGCGCGCACGCTCAATTTGCCTGAACCATTCGCACTGCGCATCGGCGGGAAGAATTTCCCGGTCGTCTGGTCAATCGTCGGTTCGGCGCTATTCGTCGCCGTGATCAGCCTCATCTCGCGCCGCCGCTAGAAAAGTTAAGAGATCGAGCGAGCGCCGCCCGCTTCGAGGCGTTTTTAGCGTCCTCTTTCGAGTCTTCGATTGCAGGTGGACGCGCCGCGCGAGTATCGGTTACACTCACGGGCAAAGTTCATCACTTGGCAATTATGATGGTTCGCCAGAGAAGCGCGGCGGAGACGAAAATTTCCGGGGCGCCGTATGGCCTTCGGCTCGCTTTATGACTGCCGCTCCTCCGAAATCCCCCGGCGCAATCGCCACCACCGCTGCCGCCACACTAACCAGGGCATCAGCGCCCGACCTCGGCTATTTTCGTAAACGCTATCCATTAACTGTGAAAAACTTCGGCGGACTCGTCGAACGCGAAGCGTGGCTCCGGCGCATCTGGGAGCTGGACGTGCGCTGGCAGGAAGGGCTCACGAAACCCGGTGGGACCGCGGGCCGTGACGGCGAGTCTTTTGTCGAGGCCATCGTGCGCGGAACGCCTCCGGCCGGACTTTCGGTCGAAGGCGAATTCGACATTATCTATGCGGGCGGCGTGCTCGGGCTGCTGCATGCGGCGGTGATGGCCTGCCGCTACGGCAGGCGCGTGCTGGTCTTTGACGCGCACACGACCGGCCGCACGCATCGCGACTGGAACATCTCTGATGAAGAACTGCGCGAGTTTGACCGCGCCGGCTTATTCACCAAAGAGGAGATCGAGGACGCGGTCCTCAATCGTTACCGCGCGGGCTTCGTCAAATTTCACGACGCCGCGTCGCGCGTCAAAACGCCGCCGTTGTGGATGAGCGGCGTGCTTGATGTCGCGCTGGAAGCCGACAAGTTGCTCCAGCTCGCCGCCGCCAAGTTGCGTGAGAGAGGTCCGAAGGGTTGTGCGCTGCTCGATAATCTACGTTTCGTGCGCTGCTATACGGAGCCGCACCGCGTGACGGTCGAGACCGAGGACGCGCGCGGCGAGAGGCGTTTATTCGCGGCGCGCGTCTTTATTGATGCGACCGGCACCAATTCGCTCGTTTCGCGCCAGATCAATGACGGACGCTCCATCACCCACGTGTGCCCGACGGTCGGAAGCGTCGCGCGCGGCTTTGTGAAGGGCGTCGAGCCGGACAAGGTCGATTTCAATGTCGGCGAGATTCTGGTGAGCACGGAGGATGCGAGCGACCACCGCCAGCTGATCTGGGAGGGCTTTGCGGGAAGCCCCGCGCGCGATGAGTATACGACCTATCTGTTCTTTTATGACGCGATGGATTCGCCCGCCGACAAATCTCTGCTCGCGCTCTTCGAACGCTACTTCGAGACGCTGCCGCGCTACAAACGCACCGGCGCGCAGTGGCGCGTGATGAAGCCCGTGTTCGGCTATATTCCGAGCTTTCATAATCAGGGCTGGACGAGCAATCGTCGGAAACGCACCTCAACCGACCGCGTGATGCTGATCGGCGATGCGGCGGGTCTCTCGAGCCCGCTCACCTTTTGCGGCTTCGGCTCGCATGTCCGTAACCTGCGGCGGCTGACGCATCTCACCAATCTCGCGCTCGAAGCCGATCTGCTGGACGCGCGCTCGCTGGCCGAGATCAATGCCTATGAGCCGCGCGTCGCGCAGATGGCGAGCCTCGCCGAATTCCTGCGCCCCGTCGCGAAGAGCGCGCCATCGGCCGTCAACGAAACTCTTAATGCCGTCATGGGCGCGCTCCACGGCCTCGATGAGCGCGTGCGGCGTGAGCTTTTTCAAGACCGGATGAGCTTCAGCGCGCTCAAGAGCCTCCTCGGTCAAACGGCGCGCCTCTACCCGCGCATCTTCCAGCGCGTGCGCGAACACCTCGGCGCGCGCGGCACCTTCTGGTGGATCGCCAATATCGCCGAGGCCATGCTCAGCGAACGGTCCGGGAGACACGATCCGGCGGCCGTCGTCGGAGCGCCGGATAGCGCTCCAACGAGTAGGGAGGCGGCCCGTCATGAGTTCGCGCGCTACTTGAGTATCTATAAAAGCCTGCATGGTATGCCGGATAAGTAAGGCGCGCGGGTCCGCGCCTTTCCGTCAGGGAGTGAATCGCCCGCCTCAATCATTCCGCCATCCATTACTACTTAACGTCAGTTCGGCGTAAGCCATCAACGCGGCCTCAGCTCCGTCAGGAGCGCAATGTTTATAGCCACCATCGACAACCCGGATTGTACAGCTCCGTCAGGAGCGTCATGTTGATGCGGCAACAGATGCCGCTCCTGACGGAGCTGAGTTCGGTTGACGCTGGCTAAGCTATAAAGATGGCGCCCCGCCGGGGCTTCGGGACCCCGGCAGGTCCCGACAGCCTCTCGCCGCGGTCCTACAGCTTTCGGAGGTATGCCAGCAACGCGGACCGCTCGTCTGCCCTCACAAATCCTCGATCGACGACGAGGCCGTTCGACGAAAGAAACGGCGGCAAGTTTGGTGGTGGATTCAGCCGAGCCGCGCGGCGGAAGAGGGCGTCGTAGTGGTCGAGCACCTCCTCGAGCGTCGCCGCGGAGTTGTTGTGAAAATATGGAGCTGTTTTGCTGATTCCGCGGAGTTGGGTGTTGTCCATCACTCCGAGGTCAGCGGGTTGGCCCG
>JANOGZ010000335.1:0-5479 GCA_031406255.1 Pyrinomonadaceae bacterium
ACCGACCACGGCCTCGAACTCGCCGAGGTTGGGCGAAGGCATAAATAAATAGTCAGTGGTCAGTGGTCAGTGGTCAGTGGTCAGTGGTCAGCCGGTCAGTTGTGGTGTCGATCTTTGATGGCGCGCGTGCCGGGAAGCGCCGGGCGGTAAGCGCGCTCTTCTTTATGTTAGCTGATAGCTGACCACTGACCACTGACCACTGCTAGCTGACCGCTTAAGCGAGCAATGATTAAGATTCTGGGAGTGTCGGGAAGCATGCGCGAGGGATCGCATAGCGCGCGGACGCTGGAGCTGGTGCTCGAAGCGGCGCTCTCTCTGGGAGCAGAAGCGCGCCTGCTCGATCTGGGAAAAGCCGATCTGCCGATCTACCGCCCGCACGCGCCAGTGGAAACCGCAGGCGTCCGCGAAGTGACTGGACTCGTCGAATGGGCCGATGCCTTCGTGCTCGCCTCGCCCGATTATCATGGCTCGATGTCCGGCGCGATGAAAAATTTCCTGGACTACTACTGGTCGGAGTTTGCCGGAAAAGTCTTCGCTTACCTGTGCGCCTCGCATGAGAAGGGCCTGACGGCGATGGATCAGATGCGCACGGCCGTGCGTCAGTGTTACGGGTGGAGCCTCCCTTACGGCGTCTCGATCCACGGCGACGAGGATTTCGACGCGGAGGGAAACGTGAAGAACGCTTCCGTGGCGCGCCGTCTGCGATCGCTGGCGCGCGATCTGGTGATTTACGGCACGCTGATTCGCGATCAATTCCAGCGCGACCTGCTCGACGACGCGCCCGACACTTTCGCCGCGCGCTACAGAAAGCGTTGACGGCATTAGCGACACAGATTCGGTAATACTGCTTTTGCTCTGCCATTTATGCACGACGTTGTGATTATTGGCGCCGGCCCGGCCGGGCTGTCCGCCGCGCGGTGGTGCGACGAACTCGGACTCGACACGCTCGTGCTCGAAAAGAGCGCCGAGATCGGCGGGCAATTGCTGCGTATTTACAATCCCATTGGAAATTATATGGGTGTCAAAGCGGCGAACGGTCGCGCGTTGCGCGATTTGTTTGCCGAGCAGACGGCCGCTGCGGAGTTCGATCTATGGACCGAAACGGAGATTGAAAGCGTTGACCTGCGCGCCAGGCGCATCAGCCTGCGGAGCGGCGAGCAGCTTCAGGCGATCACGATTATTATCGCGACGGGCGTGCGCCGGAGACGCCTCGGCGTTCCGGGCGAAGCGGAGCTGGCGGGGCGCGGCGTTCTCGAGAGCGCGACGCGCGACCTCCGAGCGGTCGCCGGAAAAGATGTGTGCGTGGTCGGCGGCGGAGATGCGGCGGCGGAAAACGCGCTGCTCCTCGCGGAAGTATGTCCGACCGTCACGCTCGTGCATCGCGGCAAACGGCTCTCCGCGCGGAGCGAGTTTGTCGAACGCATCCGGTCGGAGCATTGCATTACGGTATTTACCGAATCGGTGCTGCGGCGTATCTTCGGCGAAGATCAGGTCGAGGCGATCGAGATTTTACGCCGGGGCGCGATCAAGCCCTTCCAGATGGCGGTCGGTGGCGTGCTCGTGCGCATCGGCGTCGAGCCGAATACGGAATTGTTCCACGATCAGATTCATCTGGACGAGGGGGGCTACATCAGTGTGACGAGCGAGGGCGAGACGAGCATCGAAAATGTGTTTGCGGTCGGTGACATTTCCAATCCGCGAGCACCAACCATCAGCGGTGCGACTGGCGCGGGGGCGACCGCCGCCAAAGTCATCGCCGCGCGCTTGAGCGCCGCGGCGCCGCAGTAACCAGGATGGTGACTTACGAGACCATTTCACCGGCGCAACTTGCCGAACGCCTCAAGAGCGGCGAAGGTCCCCTCCTGATCGACGTGCGCGAGCCGCACGAGTACGAACTGGCGCGCATCGAAGGCGCGAAGCTGCTGCCGCTCAGCCGCTTCGATGAGTGGGCGGATAGTCTGGATCCGGCAGAAGAAATCGTCGTGATGTGCCATCACGGCATTAGAAGCGCACAGGTTTGCGCGCTTCTGGCGCGGCACGGCTACCAGAAGATGAGGAACCTGGCGGGCGGCATTGATCGCTGGTCGTGTGAGGTTGACGGGCGCGTGCCGAGATACTGAGGCGTCGCGGCGCGACCTCTCGGATCGGAGAAGAACAATCGCGCATGAGAACGGTTAAGATTGACTGATGCCAGCGTCTGTTATCGGTCAGGGTGGAGGTTATAGTTATTACGGGAAACATCGAAGTAGCGCGCGCGCCGTATACGGACGCGCATCTGGCGGCATATCCGATCGAATATTTCGCCGGCATCGATTTATTTAATGCGCGTGAGTTTCATGCGGCGCATGATGCCTGGGAGGACCGCTGGATGGGCGAGGTCGGCCCTGCCGAGAAACTGTTTCTCCAAGCAATGATTCAATCGGCCGTGGCGTTTCATCATCTGGAGATCGGACGCCCCGGCGCGGCGCGGCGCATGTACCAGATGGCGAAGGAAAAGTTCGCGCGCCTGAAAACGAGCCGCTTCATGTCGCTCGATCTCGAAGATTACCAGGCGCAGCTCGACCGCGCGCTGTCGTGGTTGCTGGCCGGGCCCGACCCGCGCGAGATCGTGCCGCCCGTGATCGAGTTTCCCGTTATCAGATTAATGCCGGAAGTGATGGAATTCGATTGATGAGGGTAGGTATTTTCGATTGATGAGGGTAGGTATTAGAGACCGGCGAAGGAGCCGCGGATCACCGCCGCCACAGCGGAGAACGAGCGTCCAGTGGCCTCGCCACGGATGGTGCGGAGCGTGGCGCTGATCGACGGGATCGCCGCGCTGTTGATGACCGGCGCGGCGCAAGCGGAGTTTTAAGATTTGAGCTCGCGTTCTGAATCCCGAATAATAATCTTAATCTGCCGGCACATAGAAAATGCCAGGATGAGACCCGTCCGGAGTAGCGCGCAGGTAGCCCGAATCGGGTTCGGCGCTACCTTGCAGATCAAGCTCCGCCGACCGTCACGGCACGACGCCTCAAGCTTGCACCCGACCTAATTTATTCATAAGATGATCGCCCTTATTCTCCAAGAGGCCCCATGTCCGCACTCGTCGAGACGCTCGCCAGCTATGTGCCCGCCCTGATCACACACCGCCTGGCGGGCGATCCTGACCAATTCACTGAGCCCACCAGCGAAAGATTTTCCGCCGCCGTTCTGTTTGCCGACATCTCGGGCTTCACCGCCTTGACCGAACGCCTCGCCGCGCGCGGCCCCTCAGGCGCCGAAGATCTGACACGCCTCTTGAACACCTACTTCGGTCAGCTGGTTGATCTGCTTATCAGTCACGGCGGCGACATCGTCAAGTTTGCCGGCGATGCCGTGCTTGCGCTCTGGCCGACGACGGTCGCCGATGAAGACCTCGCGACCTTGACCCGCCGCGTCGCCCAGTGCGGCCTGGCTGTCCAGGAGCGTCTTGATGCTTACCAGGTCGCCGAAGATGTACGCCTGTCACTGAAGCTGGCGATCGGTGCCGGCGAGGTCTCAATCGTGACTTTAGGCGGCGTCTTTAATCGATGGGAGGTTCTCGTGACGGGCGCGCCGCTGACCCAGGTCGGCGCTGCCAATGACCGCGCTAAAGCAGGTCAGATCATCCTTTCGCCGGAGGCATGGGCGCTGGTCGAAGATGCCTGCGTCGGGCACACAGAAGATGGCTATGTCCGCCTGGAAGCGGTGCGTGTGCCGCTGGCTCTGCAAGCCAGGGCGGCGCCAACCCTCGACACAGAAGCGGCCGCGGCGCTGCATGCCTTCCTCCCCGGTGCGATTCGCTCGCGCCTCGATGCCGGGCAGACCGATTGGCTGGCGGAGCTGCGGCGCGTCACGATCCTCTTCATCAACTTGCCTGATTTCAAGTACGACACGCCGCAGGCGCGAGCACAAGAAGCGATGCGCACCTTGCAGACGAACCTCTATCGCTATGAAGGGAGTATCAACAAGATCAGCGTTGACGACAAGGGGACGAGTTTGTTGGCGGCGTTGGGGTTACCGCCGCTCTCTCACGAAGACGATGCCGCGCGCGGGGCGCTGGCGGCGTTGGCGATGCAGGCCGAACTTAGTCGCGTGGGATTTCGCAGTGCGATCGGAGTGACGACGGGGCAGGCATTTTGCGGGGCGGTGGGAAGCGTGCGGCGGCGCGAGTACACGTTGATGGGGGATGTGGTGAACCTCGCGGCGCGGCTGATGCAGGCGGCGAAAAGTGAAGGTGACATTCTCTGCGATGAGGCGACGGCGCAAGGTGCGCGGGGAAGACTCAGACTAACCTTTGACGTCTTACCTGCGCTCAAAGTGAAAGGCAAACAGGAGCCGGTGGCGGTCTACCGGCCAGCTTTGAGTAGCCTGACGGGCGACACTCAAACCATCCATGCAAAAGCGCGCACCCATATGGTCGGCCGCACCAAAGAACGTGCGCGGTTGGCCGAGCAGCTCCAATCGCTACTGCACGATGGTCGAGGAGGCGAGGTAGTGATCGAGGGTGAAGCCGGGATCGGGAAGTCGCGGCTCATTGAAGAACTGCTGGTGCAGGCGCAGGAGCAGGGCATCGGTGTCTTGAGCGGCGGGGGCGACTCCATCGAGCGGACGACACCTTACTACGCGTGGCGGCAGATCTTCGCCCAGTTGTTCGAGTTGGATGAAGTGGCCGACGCAGCGGCCCAGAAGATGCGCGTCTTGAATCGGTTGCCGAATGATCCGAAGGTGTTGCAGTTGACTCCGCTGCTGGACGTCGTGCTGCCGTCGGATTGGTCGGACAACGACTTCACACGGCAGATGACGGGCGAGGTCCGCGCCGACAATACGCATGCGCTGTTGGTTCGTGTGTTGCAAGAAGCGGCCACCAAAGGACCGCTGCTGTTGATCATGGAAGACGCGCACTGGCTGGATTCAAGATCCTGGGCGCTGTTGTTGCTGGTCAGCCAGCGCGTGCAGCCGCTGCTACTAATCATTGCCACACGGCCGATGAGTGATCCGCAGCCAGCTGATTACAATCGGCTGCTGAGTGTCGAGAGCACAGAGCGGCTGGTGCTCGACACGTTGTCGCCTGAAGAAACCCTCGCCCTCGCGTGCCAGCGCCTCGGAGTGGAAAGCTTGCCGGAGCCGGTGGCGGCGTTGATTTGCGAGAAGGCGGAAGGCAATCCTTTCTATAGTGAAGAACTGGCCTTGGCGCTGCGTGATGGAGGTCTGATCATCGTCGCCGATGGGCAGTGCCAGATGGCACCCACCGCAGGCAAAGTGCTCGCCTCTAAATTCCCGGACACGATTCAGGGCGTGATCACAAGCCGCATTGACCGGCTGACGCCGCCGCAGCAGTTGGCGCTCAAAGCGGCGAGCGTCATCGGGCGGGTGTTTGCCCTCCGTATTCTGCACGACATTTATCCGATCGAAGCAGACAAGCCGTACCTGACCGACAATCTCGCCGCTTTAGAACGCTTGGACCTCACATCGCTTG
>JANOGZ010000369.1:0-1400 GCA_031406255.1 Pyrinomonadaceae bacterium
AATGGCCTTCGACGCGGCGCTCGAAGCCGGCGTTGAAATGAATGCCATCGCGCGGATGACGGAAGATTGCCAGAACGGAATCGCTCGATTCCTCGACAAGAAGTAGTCGCCTCACATGCCTTCGCTTTAATTCGACTCTCCAGACGAAGCACCACGATTTGCGTAAGCGCGCGCGAGGTCGCGCGCGCAGTCAAGCACGGGATCGCCGATCCGGCTGATGAGGCCCATCTCATAAGCTTCAACGCTCGCCACGCGGCGTGCGGTCGTGAACATCTCCAGAGCACGCGCCGTACCGATCAGACGCGACAGGCGCTGTGTGCCGCCCCAGCCGGTAATAATCCCGAGCCGCGCGCCGGGATGCGCAAACACCGCGTCGGAAGAAGCACAGCGAATATCACACGAGAGCGCCAGGTCGAGACCGCCGCCCATACAGTAGCCATTGATCGCCGCGATGGTTAACTGGGGAGCCGCGGCGATCCTCTGAAAGAGATGTTGCCCGCGCTGCGCAAGCTCCCTGGCCGTTGCCGGCGTGAGAGCACGCAGTTCGCGGATGTCCGCGCCCGAAGCAAAAACATCACCGGTACCGGTGATGATAATTGTTGATAGAGCCGCGCGCGCCGTGAGCGCAGAGATGGTCGTGTCTAATGTTTCGAGCGTCTGGGCGGAGAGGGCGTTGCGGGCGGCCGGTCGGTTGAGGCGGACGGTGGCGACGCAGTCGCGCATCTCGACCGCGATCGCGCGCGTACCCCGGGCTTCATCCGTCATGTGCGTGGGCGCACGTTTGCACGCAAGAATTTTACGATGTCTTCGGTGGATGTGCCGGGAAGAAAGACTTCCGAGACGCCCTGCTCTTTGAGGCGCAGAATATCTTCCCGCGGAACGATACCTCCGACGACCACCAGGCAATCGTCCATCCCCTTCTCGCGCAGCAGCGAGATAATGCGGGGGCAGAGGGTGTTGTGCGCGCCGCTTAGTATTGAGACGCCGACGGCATCGACGTCTTCTTGCAGCGCGGCGGCCGCGATCATCTCCGGCGTCTGGCGCAGGCCCGTATAAATTACTTCCATTCCCGCATCGCGCAGGGCGCGGGCGATGATCTTGGCGCCACGATCATGACCGTCGAGGCCGGGTTTGGCGACAAGGACGCGGATTTTTTGTTCAGGCATAAAGTAGTGGTCAGTGGTCGGTGGTCGGTGAACAGTGGTCAGTGGTCAGTGGTCGGTGGTCAGTGATCAGTATAAAACTGCTGACCACTGACCACTGTTTCAAAATGCCGGCTCTTCGTATAAAACGTAGACATCGCGTAGCGCGTCGCAGATTTCACCGAGCGTCGCGTAGGCGCGAACGGCTTCGATCGTCGCGGGCATCGTGTTCTCGTCTGCCTGAGCTGCCTGCTTGAG
>JANOGZ010000388.1:0-13115 GCA_031406255.1 Pyrinomonadaceae bacterium
CAAAGCAAATAACTCATGGCGAAGAGTCGCGTGCTGCAATTTTGCGCGGCGTCAATATACTCGCCGACGCGGTGAAAATCACGCTCGGTCCGCGTGGGCGCAACGTCGTGCTCGATAAGAAATTCGGCTCGCCGACGATCACCAAAGACGGCGTGACAGTAGCGAAAGAGATTGAACTCAAGGATGCAATGGAGAACATGGGCGCTCAGATGGTGAAGGAGGTCGCCTCGAAGACTTCGGACGTGGCGGGCGACGGCACGACCACCGCGACCGTTTTGGCGCAGGCCATCTTCCGCGAGGGTGTGAAGACGGTGGCGGCAGGCGCGAACCCGATGGCTTTGAAGCGCGGTATTGATAAAGCGGTCGAACGGGCGACTGCGGAAATCAAGAAGATGGCGAAGCCGGTCAAAGGCGACATGATCGCACAGGTCGGCACGATCTCGGCGAACGGCGATGCGGCCATCGGCGAGTTGATCGCGGAAGCAATGGACAAGGTGGGTAAGGACGGGGTGATCACGGTTGAAGAATCGAAGACGATGGAGACAGACTTAGAATTTGTCGAAGGGATGCAGTTTGATCGGGGCTACCTCTCACCATACTTCGTGACTGACCCGGAAAGCATGGAGGCAGTGCTCGAAAACCCGGTCATTCTCATCAGCGAGAAGAAGATCTCATCGATGAGAGACCTGCTACCGGTGCTGGAGCAGGCGGCCAAGCAAGCCAAGCCGATGCTGATCATAGCGGAGGACGTCGAAGGCGAAGCGTTGGCGACGCTCGTGGTGAATAAACTGCGGGGCACAATAAACGTCGCGGCGGTGAAGGCGCCCGGCTTCGGAGATCGACGGAAGGCGATGCTCGAAGACATCGCTGTTTTGACAGGCGGCAAAGTAATCAGCGAAGACCTCGGGATCAAGCTTGAGAACGTCAAGCTGGAAGATTTGGGAAGCGCCAAGAAGGTGACGATTGACAAGGACAACACGATAATCATCGATGGCGCGGGTAACACGGATGACTTACAAGGTCGCGTGAAAACGCTCAAAGCACAGATAGAAGACAGCACATCAGACTATGACCGGGAGAAGTTGCAAGAGCGTTTGGCGAAACTCGTCGGCGGGGTGGCGGTGATTCGTGTCGGCGCAGCGACCGAGACGGAACTGAAAGAGAAGAAGGCGCGGGTTGAAGACGCGATGAACGCGACGCGGGCGGCGGTCGAGGAAGGAATCGTGGCGGGTGGCGGGGTGGCGTTGATACGTGCGGCGAAGGCGCTCGACAAATTCAAGATATTCGAGGCGAATGAAGAGGGAGAAGAGAGGGGCGATATGGACGAGCAGATCGGAGTCAATATCGTGAAGCGAGCGCTTGAAGAGCCGCTGCGACAGATCGCACAGAATGCCGGGAAAGAGGGTGCGGTAATCGTCGAGAAGGTACGTGGAGAAAAGAGCGCCAGCTTCGGCTACAACGCGGCGACCGATAAGTTTGAAGACCTGATCGCGGCGGGGATCATCGACCCGGCGAAAGTGACGCGCTACGCGCTGCAAAACGCGGCGTCGATCGCCGGATTGATGCTGACGACCGAAGCGCTGATAACGGAGATCCAGGAAGATGATAAGCCCGGGGGGATGGGCGGCGGTATGGGCGGCGGTATGGGCATGTAAGACTCGGTGCGTTGTCCAGATACTGCCCGCGATTTTAAGGTCAACTTGAAAGAGAACAATGATGTCGAAATTTGACGCAGATGATCTTGGGCTCCCGGAGAGCCCGATCTATTCAAACTATTCAAACCGCCTTTGGAAGGCGCACACTCGACATGGAGGAGTGCAATCGCCCAACAGATCGCGCGAAAACACAGATATGCCCCGACCACCGGAGGTCGAGCCGTTACCTGGGGTGGTTAAGTTCGCGTTCGTGGCTTTAGAAAACATCAACGTTAAGGTTGCCGCTTAAAACCTGCGGGCGGGGGCAGATATGAGCATACCTGTTGGGCGCGCAGCCGCTTATAGCGCTCAACGTCATCTCAAAATCAAATGACGGAGGTCAGCTCTGAGCTATATCAAAAAGAGTTCAACAAATGTCCTGGCGGCGGTATTCGGCGTGATGGCAATTGTCGCAACCGCCATCTGGCAGTTCTATCTATTCGCGACATTCAAGGACGCGCAGGGCCTCTTTGACGCGCAGGGTGGAACATCTCATTTGTGGTGGGCTATCGGCTTAGGGCTGGTGGCGTGCATCATCGGCTTCGCAGTGTTTTCAGTTTTCCTGCGCTACGACAAAAGCGATGAGATGCACATAACTTCTTGATGCGGTTCACGAACCGGAGAAGACATGCAATGAACAGTATGTATGCTATGCAGCGCGCCAACGGCGACTGGTTCGCGCTTGATGATTGTGGTCGTCTCCGCATGCCGGTCTTTCGCAGCAGCAGCGAAGCAATGCGGGCACACATTCGTAATCCGGGAATGTTGCACTTCAAACCGACGATCTTTGACGAGCGTGCGCACAAGGAACTCGCATCGGCAGATAAAAGCGGTGTGTGCTTCTGGCTGGTGGACAATCCTTCTCTCAGCTTGAGCCGCGGATGTCCATTGGAGCACGCGCAGCTTGCCCAACTCATACACAATGCCCCAGAGCAACCGCAACAATGAGAGCGAGGGCGTGGATCAAACGCTGGACAGTGCGCTGTGAGCGCGGCGGGACAAGATTTGCTTGGGATGCATACATTTACATAGAGAGAGGTAAATATGGCAATAGACAGTTTGCTGGGCTCGGCAGTCAGAATACGTCGAGGCTGGCATGGAGGCAGAACCGGGAAAGTAATAGTTTTTGATCAGCGTAGCGGCTCCGCTTCTTCATACAGTGTGATCAAAGTTCAGCTCAATGGAAGCGGCGAGGTCGTGAATATATACAATGATGAGGAACTGGAGAAACTCACTGACCTACCGAGCGGTCTAGCTGTTTAATAACACGGGCGGAGTTGGTCAAAATTATGGAAGTTGTGAAAAAGATCTGAAAAACCGAAGACAGTTAAGATGAACGGACTGCGAATCTATACCAACATGGGAGGCATGGACACGCTCCTCGGACACGAAGTGTTCTACCCTTTGCCCGGAAGCGGCTGCGCCCTTCAGCAAAAAGACAGTTGAGGCCTCGACCCCTGACTCTCCTCGCAGTTTAATGAACTTGCAACTCATTTCTGTCCACGCACGGGTTTTGATTCATCTGAGCTTGCTCCCTCTCGGCTTATATCGTGTGTCGGCCCGGGAGAAGGTTAATCGCAAAAATGATGAGCGCGACGACGAGCAATAGGTGAATCCGGTTACCGGCTAAACCGCCGATAAAGCCAATCAACCACATCACCAGCAACACTACCATAATTGTCCACAACATGATCGCACGTTCCTGATCTCAAAGACTCTATTCCGACCCTCTTGAGTACCCTCGATAACCTCGCCTCATTTTAGAATAGGCTGAGCGGATAAAGCCGTCTGTGCGCTAGATCACATACATGATATGATCTTGCGGTGAGCTATTCACGTTGTGGTCGCTCCTGAAAGGCCCAACTTCCGACATCGGGGAGAGCCGGGATTTCTGCTCGCGTCAAATGGTCTTTTCTCGGGGCGACCGGGGCATGGAGACCACTCATGTCTATCTTCGTAAAACCTCATGGCCCAGTTGAAAACCGGCTTCTCGCTGCGCTTCCCGGTGAGGAGTATGAATGCCTCCTTCCACACTTGGAGCAGGTCTCCTTTTCTCTTGGTGAGGTCGTCTACGAGTCCGGCGGACACCTGGATTACGTCTATTTCCCTACTACAGCAATCATCTCTTTGCTCTATACCATGAAAAACGGCGCGACCGCCGAAATGGGTCTGGCGGGTAATGAGGGCGTCGTGGGCATCGCCCTCTTCATGGGAGGCGGCACCATGCCCAACCGTGCTGTTGTACAGAGTGCCGGAGGCGTTATCAGTATGAAGGCGAAGGTGCTTCAAGATGAGTTTGCGCGTGGTGGCAGATTTCAACACTTGCTACTGCGCTATACACAAGCACTAATTACACAGATCTCACAGACGGCCGTCTGCAACCGCCTACACTCGGTGGAACAGCAACTCTGCCGCTGGCTCTTGTTGAGCCACGACCGCGTACAGGCAGACGAGCTGATCATGACCCAGGAACTGATTGCCGATATGTTGGGGGTGCGCCGCGACGGCGTGACCGTGGCTGCCGGTCGGCTGCAAGATGCCGGAGCGATCAGCTACGTGCGCGGCCATATCAAGATTCTCGACCGTCAGAAGCTGGAAGCAATTGCCTGCGAGTGTTACAAGGTGGTCAAAGACGAGTTTGATCGCTTGCTCGGATAGGAACCTCTTATTTCCTCCTCACCTCCTCGGATATGTGTGTTAGCGCACATACAGCCTTTCCTCAGCCGTGTTACTCATATAGGGTGAATCATTTAAATGATTCAACTCCCGACACCCGGATCGGGCCCGCAACCGTCTTCTCGCATCGTCTGTTGCTTTTTTAGCGCGACTGCAACCAGACAAGGAGACCCCAGTGCACGTAATAAATCGTCCGACTGTGATGGTCGCCGATAATTGTAAGGATACGCGCGATCTGCTGAAGTATTGGCTGGAGATGAAGGGTTGCCACGTAGTAGAAGCCGTGAACGGCGAGGATGCTGTCGAGTTGACCCGAGGCAAGTGCCCTGATCTGATCCTGATGAGTTTAAGAATGCCTGTGCGTGATGGTTTGGATGCCACACGGTGCATCCGCCAACATGTCGGGGAATGCGATGTTCCCATTGTGGCCATGTCCACCCACCCGACCGTGGACGAGCGCGCCTCTGCTCTGGCCGCCGGGTGTAGTTCATTCATCCCCCAGCCAATTGATTTTGACCGTTTGAGCAATCTTCTCAGCCGTCTTCCGCTTGGGTCAGTCCGCCATTAGCCGCAGAGGCTGGTAGTGTGGCAGAATTAATCGGGCAAATCGCGGGTACGGAAATATCTTTCGGAAATTTCGCCGTATAACACAAAGTTAGGCCGCCTGAAGGTTGCAGCCTGAAAACAGCGCTGCATTGCTTCACGCTGCGGCAGAGGCGGGCTAACAGCTCATTGGAGCGGACGCGGAATGAGCGGGTCTGTTATCGAAAGCTTGGGTGGTTTCGCAGATGCTTCCCGCGCCGCTCAATTCGGGAGTTCGGCGGCTTCTTAATTGAACAGAGGAGAATTGAAATGACGACAGAAACAAATTGGCAACGAATTGGCTCACTTGTCTTGATGACAATTACCCTGCTTTTCATCGCCGATACCCAAGCATCTGCACAAAAGAAAGATTACAAACCGGGCGAGAAAATCGAGTACAAAAGTTCCGGGTATCCCGAAATATGGGAAGAAGCCATCTTTGTCAGAGCGACTCCCGACGGCTCGCAACCGATTATTCGGCAAATGCCAAATGAATTTCACAAGGATGGTTTTCAAAGGGGAGCAAGCTGGGCAGATATTCGCCCGATTTCAGCAAAACCTAACAAAGCACTGGTTGATACTAATCAAAATGAAAATCCGGTAAATGATACTGGAGCCGACAACAACAGAACCACGTCAGAGACAACAAATGATTTCGGCACTGGTCTAATGACGCAAGCCGAAGTTCTCAGTTTCTTGCAAACAAAGCTTGGCGATAAACCATTTCAAAACCCGCGCCGCGAAGAGATCAAGAAAGAACTCGCTGAAATGATTAAAGCGCGCGGTTTGGATTTTCGTTACTCGGAAACGAGTGCGGATTTTCACAGCAAACTCGCCAAATACGGCGCAATAACGAGCGAGGTCTCTTTCCCGCTGCGAGACAACTACGGCGAGCCAACCAAACAAGGCTGGCTGATGGGCGCGTGGAATTTGGGCAAAATCGGCGCGGCGGTTGATTATGTGAGGAACAATCGTGTTTACCGGCAGGGTGAAATCGGCGTCGGCAATGTTGGAGCGTTGACGCTCAATGCGAACGGCACTTACGTCTGGAAATCGGTCCCAACGGCTACGTCAACCAACGGCCAATGGCGCAAAGCGACAAGAGAAGAAATGAAATCGCAGGGCGGCGACGGCATCGTTCTGCTCAAAGCCAAAAGCGGTTACGACTGGATTGTGTCGAAAAACCGCGGAACAAAACTCAAAGGCGAATGGATTTATATTTCCGAGCTTGGCACGCGGCAAATCAATGAATACGGCTCACGCGGCGGCAAAAAGTGAAAGCGCGGCGTCTCTGTAATCGCGCTGCCGAACAAGTCGCTGGAGGGGACGGCGAATAGCGCGGCTCTCATCGCAAGGCTTGCGTGTATTCGGCGGTTCGCCGCCGCCCCTCAGTTCCGGCGTTAGGCCGCTGCCTTGGGTAGGATTAAAAGTTATCAGGAGGTGCGCCGATGCGCAAACAGATAATCACTCAAGGCTCACAAAAGTCCTTAAACCCTGAGCCTGACTGGTTGGACCTGGAACGCCTGGCACAGGTCGAGGTCACCTCCGAAGAGGCTGCACACCCCGTCGAGTCGGCACTGTTACCCGGCACCGAAGTGGGCTGGCGGGCGGCACAATCCGGAGAGCAGACGATCCGCCTACTGTTCGACGAGCCGCAGAGAATCAGACGAATCCGCCTGCTGTTCCGCGAAGAGGTGGGAGGAGAGCGCACGCAGGAACTCGTTCTGAGCTGGTCGCCTGGTGGGGGACAGCCTTACCGAGATATTGTGCGCCAGCAGTATAACTTCAGCCCGCCGGACGTGACTTCTGAGGTCGAAGACTACCTCGTGGCCCTCGATGGTGTCAGGGCGCTGGAGTTGGTGATCATACCGGACATAAGCGGAGGCCATGCCTGTGCCTCGCTTGAACAGCTGCGCCTCGCCTGACTCTCAAGAGCTTGGACCCTAGGGTCATGAATAGCTGACGATCCATACCACCATGTTACAGAGGAAGACATGAACAGATATTTGGCCGAACTAATCGGTACCTTTGTGCTGGTATTTGCCAGTTGCGGAAGCGCTGTCCTCGCCGGGGATAAAATTGGCCTGCTCGGTGTTTCGCTCGCCTTCGGCCTTTCCCTGCTCGCGATGGTTTACGCTATCGGCCCCATTTCTGGGTGCCATATCAACCCTGCCGTCACTGTCGGATTACTCCTCACGAAGAAGATGAATGGGAGGTATGCGGTCGGCTACATCGTGGCACAAGTGGCGGGCGCCATCCTCGCCGCTGCGGTACTGTTGCTCGTCGCTAAGGGAGGGCCCAGTGGTTATGATCCGGCAGTCGCAGGATTTGCGGCGAACGGTTATGGCGAACACTCCCCCGGGCACTACAACTTAGTATCCGCCCTCGTGGTAGAGATCGTTCTGACCTTCGTTCTCGTATTTACAGTCTTAGGGGCGACTGACCTCCGAGCCCCGGTCGGCTTCGCCGGTATCCCAATCGGGTTAGTTCTGACGCTGATCCATTTGGTGGGTATTCCTGTAACCAACACTTCCGTCAATCCGGCGCGTAGCATTGGACCAGCTATCTTCGTGGGCGGGTGGGCGCTCGGTCAGCTCTGGTTATTTATTATCGCGCCAATGATCGGTGCGGCGATTGCGGCAGCAGTATATTTGGCCACTCATCGGCCAATCTCGGTGATAACCGCGAAAGAAGCTGAGCGGGCGTTGGAGAGCGAGCAGGCTGAGAGGCGGCATTAAGTTTTAGCCGGCCATTTCTGCGATGCGATAAAAAAGAGTTTACGCATCGGTTTCTCCTGTCGGTGTTAAGAACACCACACGTTACGTTATTTCAACTTTATGCGGCTTTTGGAATCTTGTTCAGAAGACGAGCCAGAAGATCTCTCAACTGGTTGAAGTTGTCAGGGCGGGTGACATATACATTTTGACCGATGGCGAGTTCACCACCTTCACAAACCTCTTCAATGCAAAAGACCACAACCGGCACATTCTCCCCCAGCTCCGCACGTTCGCGGATATGACGTGCGGTAACAATAACCTCGGGCGATGGGCCGCCCAGACTCACCAGGATCAGGTCGGGACGCTTTCGTCGGGCAATCTCTACTGCGCCATGTTCACCTCTGGCTACCTCCACGCCATAACCATCTGCTTTCAGCAACTTCTCTATGCCGTCACGCGTTTCCTCGATATCCTCCACGACGAGAATGGTCAGGCTCACATCATTTTCTTTATTCATAAGCTGTCACTTTCAGCGCTCGCTCTCATCGAGCAGGCGCCGGCATCTCAAAAAGTCCCGTGATCGCATCGTCTATAGTAACGGAAACGCCACACCACGCTTCGTTGCGCATTCGAACTCCTTAATCTTCTTTGTGAAACTTACCTAAGCCAGTTGGCCAAACTCGACACGGATGTCGAGAGATGAATGATTCGAAGAACAGGAAAGGTAACTTTACCAGTCGAAAGAGTGGCTGTCCGTGCGCAGTCGCACATATCGGAGATTACTTGCGGTGTGAAATGGGTGTTTGTGGCGGAAGTAATTTGAAATCAGGCTGAAGTAAAGGACTTACGAGCGCCTCATGGCGGGCCACCAATAAATCCACATTATATGTGGCCTAGCGCACAGACGGCTAATATCGTTTAGTCTACTCTTCTTTCATGTGCTCGCAACCTTAAACATCGAGTTTAGAGAGGATAAAGATCTCTCTCCCGGTTGTTGCAGAAATTCCTCCCCCTTATTCTACAAATAGCATCCTCCGGTGCGGTTGATATCGTGCTCGTCTGTATTTGTAAAACCTTAGTAACTTCTCAAGCTGGAAGGAAAAAAAGATGAAGAATTTAAGACGTATCGCCACTGCGTGTCTCATGTCAGCATTTCTCCTGAGCACATTCTCGATCATCGACCTGACTGCGCAGGCGCAGCGCAGGCGTGCGCCGCGGCGCGCACGCGCGCGCACCAGTCGCCCGGTGATTGTTAATTCTCGATTGACCGGCACCTATCGCCTTGACACGACACGCAGCGATAATGCGCGGGCGGCAGCCGACCGAGCAGCGAGCAACCTGTACGCGGAAGACCGGCAACGCGCCGTCGACGATATGATGGCTCGGCTTGAATCGCCTGATATGATTGCCATCGAACAACGCGGGCGCACGGTGTCCATCGCCTCCTCGCGCGCATCCCGCATCACGTTTGACGCGGATGGTCAAGAACGCTCTGAGTCGGCCGGCAACGGCCGCACGGTGCGCTCGCGTGCGACCGTTTACGGCGACCGACTGGAGGTCAGTTCAACGGGTGACAGGAGCAGTGAATTCACCGCGACATTCGAATCGCTGGATAATGGACGCCGGCTCGGCGTGACGCGCCGAATCCACGCCGATCGCATCGATCAGCCCATCGTCGTACAGAGTTTCTACAATAAGACTTCCAATATCGCTCAGTGGAACACCAATGGCGGTACACAAGCGTATCCGGGAGACACCAGAACGGAAACCGCTTCGACGACCTTCCACGTACCTAACGGCACCAGGCTCGTGGCCGTGCTCAACAATAATCTGTCGACCGAACAGTCGCGCGACCGTGACCCTTTCACACTGACGGTGCGAGAGCCTTCGCAGTACTCAGGGGCGACAATCGATGGCTATGTCTCAAGGATAACCAAGTCAGGCAAGGTTACGGGGCGTTCCGAGATGACGCTCAACTTCGAGCACATTCGGCTGAGTAATGGCCGCACGTACCGGTTCGCCGGGCTTATCGATGGTGTACGCTCAAACAGTGGTGAGACTGTTCGTGTGGACACTGAAGGAAACGTTGAAAGCTCCAGCCAGACGGAGAAAACTGGAGTGCGAGGGGCTGTCGGTGTCGGTGTCGGCGCGATCATCGGCGCAATCGCCGGGGGCGGCAAGGGAGCGGCTATCGGGGCCATCCTCGGCGGCGGCGCGGGTGCCGGATCGGTCTATGTACAGGGACGAGAGAATCTCGAATTGAGGAACGGCACAGAGTTGACGATCCGCTCCAGCGCGCCAGGCAGTAACCGATAAGAAAGGGTGAGATTCGGGGAGAACGGAACTCACCTTTCGTTCTTCCGGAGAGTTTTATGTCAATGCATCGATGACCGTATCGAGTTCAACCAGGGGATCATTCATGGCATTTGGACGCTGAAAGACGTAAGCGATTTTGTGCCGGTAGATTCCGCAGCTGTCATGAAAAAGTGACAGCTGCGGGGACGGCGCTCGCTCTAATCCCGATGAACGTTACTAAATGGAGTTCAGCACCAGTGACTCCGCTGAAGAGGTGTTGTGATGGATTCGAACAGTATGATGTTTCTGTTGATCGTGATGGTCGGTGGTCTACTGATCGTCACACTATTCATCTATGGAGGGCAGTTCGTGCTCCGCCTTCTCAAAACACCGGACCAAGCACAAGTTCGGGAGTACGGGCCAACAACACTAGCCCACACTGATTCTTCTCCTGACACTTCTGCTCAGGATCAAGTAAGCGCTGCGTATCAACAACCGGCAGTAATTCGCGTTTTACCTTTACGGGAAAGCGGTATCCCATACGCGAGTCGGTCGACGTAGAAGGGTTTTATTGTAGGTTCGCCAGATGAGGAGATGTGCAATGAACAGCATGTATGCCATGCAACGCGCCAACGGTGATTGGTTCGCGTTCGACGATCATGGACGTTTGCGAGTGCCGGTGTTCCGCAGTAGCCGTGATGCGATGTCGGCGCGTATGCGTAATGCCGGGATGCTGCTCTTCAAACCGGTAGCCCTTGACGAGCGCGCCATCGTTGATATGGCATCCAGCGATGGTAACAGTGCCGTGTACTTTTGGTTGGTGGATAACTCCGCCACCAATGTGAAATACGGTCGCTCGATAGAGCATGCGCAGCTTGCTCGACTCACGCGCGACACCGGGGAACAACCACTGGTTGGTAGTGAGGTCTGAGATGAAAAGGCATTGCCACCACTGCGGAACGAGATTGCGACTGAGGGAGTTTGTACTGCTGTGCCGCCCGCATTGCAAGTAAGACTGGATAAACACTACCTAGAGTAAAAGGTGTTTAGGCGAGCGAAACTGATCGCGCAGAAAGAAGGTTATGACCACCACCAGCAGAACAGAACCACCCTTTATCGCTAGCTTCGTAGAGACCGGAGCGAAGGTCCTTTTAGAGTTGACGAATACGACCGCTCAACCGCTCAAGTGCGTCGAGATTCTGACCGTCTTTCTGAAGGACGAAGAGACTCCGGGCGGCGGCCCTTCACAAGCTCACATCAAATTTGAGGCAATACAGTATATCCAACCAAAAGAGAAAGCCGTCATGTCGCACAGAACCTGGATTAATGGGAAACCGGCTGCCCCCAATCAAGACCAGTTAGAACGCCTGAAAGTCATCGCAGGTGAAGTTAAACCTTACGTACTGGATATTTCATGGGAGGATGGGGAAGGGAAATCACGCTTTCAGCGGATACCCGTCGGGCACTGATCAGGTGATCAGATATTATCCCCAGAATTAGAAGAGGAATTGCGCAACGCCAGGCTCGCTCTCAACGGGGCGACAAGTGACATCATCATCGAACTCTGCAAACGGTACCCCGCGCTGCTCGATGTTGACCTGACGGGGCTGCCGTGCGGCAAGAGTGCCGAGATGGCGGTGAAAGGATACCTGAGCGGGTACGGCATCCGGCGAGGTCGGCAGATGGGCCGGGTCGTGGCTGCCCATAACGAAGAGGTGGTAGTGGACCGTCTCTACCACGGCTTCCTACAACTGCGTGGCACACTGCCGCACCTGGTCGAGGTGCTGAAGGCACATTGGAGCTGGACGAGGCGAGGCGGCGACGCACCCTTCTTCGGATCGATGCCGGGGGCGGTAGCATCAACCCAAGATGGCGGAAGGTGGCTCGCCCTGTCCGAAGTTGAACGACGTTATGTCGAGCGCGCTCTGGCATACACTTGGGGGAACAAGCAGGAGGCGGCTCGCCTTCTGAACCCGGAAGACGATCGCGCGAATTATTAACCGGGAACATAACGATGTTGGAGGTCCGGCGGAGGGACAACTCAGGAGACATTCCACAGTCTCGCCATTGTTTCACCCTCCAGGTTTATCGCTTTGATGCTTTTTCGTCAACGTGCGAGATTCAATGACATGGGGCCTGGCACGCCAAATGCCTAGAAAAGTTGAATAGCTGCGTGAAATGGGTTTCGCGCCTCGAAGTGCTCCATTTCGCCCCGATATTCCGCCCACTACTGGGTTATTTCCCCCCGATCAATCATTTCCAGCCAAGGGATCGTTGAAATGATTTCGGCCTCTCCCAGATGAAAACACGTCTCTGCGGGCTTCATATGATTGCTATCTCCAGATCCTTCTGAATCTGTTGATCTCTCACTCTGCCCTTTATTGACCACGCGCGGCGCCGCACTAACTCAAGGCTATTCAGGTAGTGGGGGATGTCAGCAATTGATGTCCTGAAACTCAAAATGACATCAACGAGAAAGTCCAAGATTATTCTTTCCCTCAGCCTCACGGGATGGCTGCTTGCCGCCAGTACGGGGCTGGGACTGGTCGTGAAGTACGGGAATACAGCGGGCAGCAGCGGAACAACTCCGACGGAGTGGCCTGCGGAGAGTCTTCTCCGGCGCACACCGGGACTCCCTACCCTGGTCATGATGATCCACCCTCATTGCCCCTGCTCGCGCGCCAGCATCAGTGAGTTGGCACTTTTGATGACACATGGCTACGGACGTGTGAACGCCGATGTCGTGTTCGTTAAGCCCGCAGGTTTTACGGAAGAGTGGGAGAATACTGATCTCTGGAGCGGTGCAGGGATGATTCCGGGAGTCAGGATAAGGGTTGATACGGACCGCGTTGAGGCGCGCCGCTTTGGGTCACAGACTTCGGGCCAGATCATGCTCTACAGCGCAGACGGGCAGCTCCTCTTCAGCGGTGGGATTACGGCTGCGCGGGGGCACTCGGGTGACAATGACGGGCGAAGCGCCATTGTGTCACTTCTAAATAACGGTGCTGCCCAAAAAAGAGAAACACCTGTATTCGGATGCCCACTATTTGAAGAAGCCTCGAACGACGAAACAAAGGATTCATGCCATGCAATCCATAGCAACTGACTTGCAGGCGCGCGAATCAAGTGCGCAGACTGCCCAAAGGCTTTT
>JANOGZ010000494.1:0-4278 GCA_031406255.1 Pyrinomonadaceae bacterium
GAAAGCCCGGATGATCGATCATCCCGCCTTTCGTTATCAACTTGCTTCCTTTCTCGCCGCGCGTGATGGCAACCATCTCGATTCCGAATAGATCGATCAAACGGCGGCCTAAAGCCTCTTCCCCGGACTCGTCGAATCCCAACATTCCGGCGACCGTAGATAGCTCTTCGCCACTAAGCTTAACGATGGTCGCCAGGCCGAGTGAGCTGCCCAGCATCTCGGCGGTGAAGAATGAATGTCTCAGGTTGACGTCAAAAATGCGCACCGCGTCCGGGCGGGTCCGCTCGAGAAAGCGGAGGATTGTTTCTCGCGCTTGATCATTGCGTTGCCCGATCGTACCGAAGCAAACCGCATCAGCCTGCGGGGCCAACTCCTCCCAACCAGTAGTCCATTCCAGATAGTCCCATGCCGAGTCCCGGTTCATGGCAAAGCGCGGTTCTCCCCGCTCACCAATCTGCACAGCCACCGTGCCGGTCGGATGATCCTGATCGAGTTGAAGATAACTTGTTATGATCCCCATCCGCTCCAGCCGCCCGACAGCCTCACGACCCAACTGATCGGCGCCGATCCGGCTGGCGACGACCGAACGGTTTTTCAATAGTCGTGAGATGTAGGCGAAATTAGTCGGCGGCCCGCCGAGTTGTTTACTTCCGGGTAACAGATCCCAGATCAACTCGCCGAGGCC
The DNA here is from genome assembly GCA_031406255.1 of Pyrinomonadaceae bacterium. Taxonomy (GTDB): domain Bacteria; phylum Acidobacteriota; class Blastocatellia; order Pyrinomonadales; family Pyrinomonadaceae; genus JANOGZ01. The sequence goes on from JANOGZ010000494.1 coordinate 686, forward strand.
GATAACGGTGGGCGCGGGGCGATCCTGTAGTACAACATCTTCTCTTCTCATACCGAGCAATTTCTTCCCGCTTTAGATACCTGTCTCCCTTCGAATCGCAGCGCGTATCGTCTCTTTACTACTGTATTAAATTGGTCGAATTGTACCAGTCTTCGGCTGCCGTCACATGCGCGCCGAGGTGAATGTGGGAGATAGAATGTTGTAAGATCACCGGCATGGCCCTGGCTCGCCAATTCGATATCTCGGCTGTCGGCTGGTCGTGGCTTTTCCCGGTCGCCGTTCTGGTACACATCATCGAAGAGTACTGGGGCGGCGTGGCCTTCGCCGCCTCTCCCTCTGAAATGAGGGGCGTCAGCCTCAGACCCGCGCAATTCTTGATTCTCACCGCGATTGGCCTGGGGCTGTTGACGGTGGGCGTCGTTCTGGCGCACCGGCTCAAGTTTCAACAGTGGCTGATGGTGTGTCTCGGAACAATCGTGTCGATCAATGGGCTGACACACACGGCGAGCAGCGTCTTCAATGCTGAATATAATCCGGGACTGATCTCGGGCGTGCTGATATTTATCCCGCTGGGACTTGTCACCTTGCTTGGCCTGCGGAGGGCGATGAGAAGACGTCGTTATGGCGTGGCGATTGTGGCCGGCATCGCGATCCACGGAGTCATCTCGTTGCTGGCGGCGCGCGGCGGCGAGATATTCGGAAGGTAGCAACCGGTGAGCGCTGACGCGCTTCGCCGCGTTCCGACGTGTCTGACGCGCCACGCGAGAAGCGTGATCACCCCGGGCTCGTCGTCAGGCCGTGCCCGGAGATGACGCTTCTCGCGCTTGCGCCGCGCTCAGAAGCTGTTTAAGAAGTCCCGAAGGGACAGAATGTTTATAGCTGCGGCGGCCAGTCTCCACCACCAGCTCCGTCAGGAGCGACATATCCCGCTCCTGACGGAGCTGGTTCTTAATAGCTGACGTGAACTATAAACATCACGCTCCGACGGAGCGAAGATGTTCCAAACAGCTGCTTAGAAGCTGCCGCTGCCGGTCGTGCCCCGGAACCCGTTCTTCGCCTGCTTGGCGATCCACGTCAACACGCGCAGGTTATCGTAGCAATAGCCCAGGATGTAATTGCAGGTCGAGAGGCAATGCTTGGAGCATTCCTTCTTCATCTCATCGAGCTGACGGACGTCGAACTTGTGATTGCCGACAGTCCCCCAATCGTGCGTCGCCGAGTACATCGGGAAGCAGGGCGCGAGCGTGCCGTCGGTCCGAATAATCAGTGAGTTCTGACCGGCGCGACATTGCCACGGGTTGACCTCGCCGCGCATCAGCATCTTCATGTCTTCCAGGTGCTGCCTCGGGTTCGCCATCTTGTAACCCTGTGCGCGCTTATCATTGATCCAATCGAGCAGGTCGTCGACCTTCGAGTAATCATCCGGCGTCAGATAAGTGCTGTTTTCGTCCAGATGCTTGAAGTGGCTCTGCTCCATCATCGGCGTCTCGTTGATGTGATAGTCGGTGGCGACACCATTGTCATGGGCGATCTCGGTCAGCTCTTTCACATCGTCCATATTGATGCGGGTGATGTTGATGTTGAGCATCAGCGAGTAGCCGTAGTAGCGATTCTTTTTAACCAGATAATCGAAGTACGGGCGGATCGGCTTGAGGGCTTTCGGCAGGGGCTTTCGCTCCTCGACGGAATCGACCGCGAGGTTGATGGTGGCCAGCCCGGCGTCGCCGAGACGGTCGACGACGTCCGGCTTAAAAAGCCGTCCGTTGGTCGGAAGATAAACGAAGATGTCCTTCTTGGCGCTGTAATAGACGATCTTGTGGATGAATTTGGGTCTCAGCAGCGGCTCGCCGCCCATCAGCGCGAGCACGCGCGAGCCGATCGAGTGGATCCAGTCGATGGAGCGCTTCGCGGTGTCCTCGGTCATGCCCTTGACGGTATTGTTATAAGACCAGCAGTAGTGGCAATCAAGGTTGCACTTCCACTCGGTGAACAGGTAGGGGATAATCGGTCGCAGTTCACCGCTGCGCCAGCGCGACTTGAAGTAGGGTTTGCCCCACGTCTTCCAGGCGCGTATGGCGTTGAGCTTCTGGTATTCGGATCTGGTCATCTCCTGCGGGTCGGGGTGAAGGGGGTATGGAGGCTCGGGCAGAACTTCCGCCTCCGGCGATGGTTCAAGCGTCGGCCGCGCCACCTCCGACTTGTGAAGTATCTGGTGGAGCTTGGGGTCGACCCGGAAGGGAGGGGCGGCCGCCTCGGTCTGTTGCTGCTGTTGCAGGGAATCTTTCATTGTGCTTCCTTTCTCTCAAAATCTGCCAGAGGGTTAATGATTACGGAGTCGCCCACATTAATCCTGGATGGTAGCGCGGTAAGCCGAACTTTTTGCGTACCTGAAACTCGAAAAATTACGTGCTGGGAAAAACAGGATCCTCCAAAAGCGGCTGATAAGTGCCGGCCACAGGAGCATTAACAAAACCAACGTGCCGCCTAGAATCCCTTATTCCACACGGAAATGCAAACAGTTTTTCGAGCGGGCCGCGGATTCAGCTGAAGCGGTTTCGCCGACTTGGCGCGGGCCGTTTCGCTCCCGGCCACACCGCCATCGCACGGGCGCGGAATGAGAGGCGCGCCCGTGCATACTGGTGATGGCGTATCAGCGGCGGGCATTGCTAAGCTTTTACCTCTTTCCTGTCGGGAACCGGGTTCGCCCGGCGGCGCGCGGCGATATGAAGAACTCAGATAAACCCTACAACACTATAGCCCGCCAAGCGGAACTCATTTAAAATGACCCGTCACTATGTTGTGATAACCGTCGGATAAGAGTATACGAGTATTCCTGACTATTTGAAGACGATGACGATTGCGGCGGGCACTCAACTCGGTCGTTATGAGATCAGCTCCCTGCTCGGCGTGGGTGGCATGGGTGAAGTGTATCTGGCGCGAGACACTCAATTGGGCCGTCCGGTCGCCATCAAGCTGATCTCCAGCCCCTTCGTTACCAGTAAAGATCGCCTGCGTCGGTTCCAGCAGGAGGCTCGGGCAATATCAGCCCTCAATCACCCGAATATCATCACCATCTACGAAATCGGGGAGGCGGAGCCGGGGCACTACATCGCCATGGAATTTATCGATGGCATGACACTGCGCCAGTATATCTCCCGCACTCGGGCCGGGCTGTCCGAAGTGCTCGACATCGGTATTCAGGTCGCTTCGGCTCTGGCCGCAGCGCATGCCGCCAGTATTATTCACCGTGATGTCAAGCCAGAGAACATCATGCTGCGCCCGGACCGCTACGTGAAGGTGCTGGATTTCGGGCTCGCCAAACTCACGAAAGACAACCAGCAACAATTCGCCGGCCCGGAAGCGCCGACGTCCAGCAACATTGATACCGAGCCGGGCGTAATCATCGGCACGATCGCTTACATGTCGCCGGAGCAGTTGCGCGGTCAAGAGGTAGATAGCCGGGCTGATATCTGGAGCCTCGGCGTCGGGATCTATGAAATGATCGCTCGGCGCGTGCCATTTACCGGGTCGACTAAAAGCGATGTGATCGTCTCGATACTGGAACGAGAGCATCCACCGCTCACGCGATATGC
>JANOGZ010000521.1:0-1829 GCA_031406255.1 Pyrinomonadaceae bacterium
GACGACAAACCTTGCATTAATTAAGAGGAAACATAGGATGAAAGCAATTGTCTTCATAGGTCGCATTTTATCAACACGCAAGAGTCAGGACAAAGATTGCCACGTCTAACGCCGGAATTGAGCGGCGCGCACTCAACATCGAATTTAAAAGACTACGTGATTGCGCGTCCGCTACAATGACAGAGTGTGTGAAAACTCATCATCTCTCCACCAGATACATCTCTGCTCCTCCTCTTCAGTCACTTTCTGGACCACTCTTCTTCAGATTCACAGCACCATCAGTTGAGTAGTTGAGAGGCGGTGTTATAACTCACCGCCTCGATCAGTCTTTTTGTTCCTAGAATATTCAGCGCTCGCTTCAGGTTATAGCAGAGTACCGTCAGACTCATTTCTGCTCCCACTTTCTTCAGCCCTCGCAGCAGAAAGTACCCGCTGTTCATCGCTCGCTTCATCGTTCCAAATGGGTGTTCCACAATCTGCTGTCTCAGTTTCATCTTCTCTCGATTAGCTTTCACTCTCTCAGCCATCTCTTCCAGCAAGTGTTCATCCACCCAGCGTGTGATCCGTCGCCCTCCTCGATTGCGCGTGCACTTCGCTTTGAGCGGACAGTCTCGGCATTTCACTGTCGCATAGTAGCGAATACGCCGCCCTAACTCTGTCGTTGAAAAGCGGTAGTTGAGTTCTTCACCTGCCGGACAAAAGTAACAATCTCTTTCTTTCTCATAGCGGAACTCTTCTTTGCTAAACAGTCCTCGCTTCTTGTTAGCTGATGTGGAGGGCTTTGCTATGTAAGGTGTGATGCCAGCCTCGATGCATCTCTTCACCTCCTCACCATCGAAGTAGCCCATATCCGCTACCACTTCCAACTCTTCTACCGACAATGTCTCTTTGGCTTTCAGAGCCATCTCTGAGAGATGCGCCTGATCTGTCGGATCATTCGTCACCTCATGCTCAAGGATCAGCTTGTGTTTAGAGTCAACAACGGTCTGCACGTTATAGCAGACGTCTGTCACATTGAAGTGCGTCACCATGGACCGACTATCCGGGTCAGTCAGTGAAACTTGCCTCTCTCCACTCTCCTGCAACTGCTGCTGCAATCCCTCATATTTCTCTTTACGCTCTGTCAGTTGCTCGATCTTCTTCTGCAGTTCTTCTGCTGAGGGAGTCTTCACCTCCGGCTCCTCTCGATCAGCCTCGTCCATCTCTTTCATGTAGGAGTCGATCTTCTGCTCGATCTGGCGAATTCCACGTTCGAGTCTCTTCTGATTGAAGTTGCGTTTGCGGTTATTGACCGCCTTGAACTTGCTGCCATCGACAGCGATGAGTTCACCACCGAAGAGTTCCAGCCGCTTGCAAAGCAGTGTGAACTCACGACAGACACTTTTCAGAGCTGAGAGATTGTCTTTGCGGAAATCAGCGATGGTCTTGAAATCAGGAGTGAGCTTTCCCAGAAGCCACATCACTTCGACATTGCGAGTGGCTTCGCGTTCGAGCAAACGAGAGGAGCGGACCCGGTTCAAGTAGCCATAGATGTAGAGACGCAACAGAAGAGCGGGCGAGTAAGCTGGACGGCCAGTCTGAGCAGGCTCGGCGCGAGTAAAGCCCAACTCCAGAAGATCAAGACTGGAGACGAAAGCATCAATGAAACGGACCGGGTTCTCACAAGTGATATAATCGTCAATGGCTTCAGGGAAGAGCAGGACAGCAGAGCGATCAGAGCCAGCGATGTAAGGCATCGGCAGTGGACCTCAGCAGAAGATGAGTGAGACAAATGTAATACGCAAGAGGAGCAGCTAGAGTTTTCACACAGTCTGATGACTTGTTAGGCG
>JANOGZ010000533.1:0-4692 GCA_031406255.1 Pyrinomonadaceae bacterium
GTCAGTGATCAGCTTTCAGCTAAGATAAGGAAGCGCGCGCACGTCGCCCGGCGCGTCCCCGCACGCGCTCGATGAAAGATCGACACCATAAGTGACCGGCTGAACGCTTATGAATAACCGATGCTCGTCTATCAACTCTCAAGAGCAATTTTTACAGATTGATGAACGCTAAAAACTTTTCTTCGCTTCGCGCCGCCTCGCTCAAACATCGACCGCGTGTTCTGTCGGCAGTCCTGCTCTTCGTGATGCTCGTCTCCACGATCAGCGTGTTGCCGGCGGCGACCGCGGCGACCGCACGGAGCGGCCCGCCGCTCCTGACCTATGATGAACTCGTCAATTTTTACGAGAAGGATATTCCGCCCGAGACCTTGCAGGGCAAGTTAAATGTTTTATTGACCACGCCGTTCGTCAGCAACGAAGCGGCCGCTCGCGGAGCGCGGCCGCTCAAGCCGCGTTCCGATCAACTCGGCGCTTTCCTTCGTGTGGCGTGCTGGAACATCGAGCGCGGCATCGAGTTGAAGGCGATCCGGGCAGCCCTCGGCGGCGACACCGCCAAATTCGCCCTCTCGCTGGATAAAGCGAAATACCCGCAGGGCAGCCGCGAGCGCCGGCGCGTTCTGGGACAGGTGGCGCTGCTCAAAGCGGCCGATGTGATCGTGCTCACCGAAGTGGATTGGGGCGTTAAAAGGACCAACTACCAGAACGTGACCGAAGAACTCGCATCGGCGCTCTCGATGAATTACGCCTATGGCGTCGAATTCATCGAGGTCGATCCGATCCAGCTGGGAAAGGAAACGTTCGCCGAGGCGAGCGAGAAGGACAGGGCCGAACTGGTCAGGCATATCGAGGTTGACCAGTCGCGTTACAAGGGTTTGCACGGCACGGCGATTCTCAGCCGCTATCGTCTCGAAAACGTCCGCCTCGTTCCGTTCAAGCATCAGGGCCACGATTGGTATACGGACGAAAAGAACGGCGTCGCCAAACTGGAAAGCGGCAAGCGCACGGTAGGCGAAAAGGTTTTTCTGGAGAAGGTGCTGCGCGAAGTGCGTCGTGGCGGGAGGATGATGCTGCTGGCAGATATCGTCGATTCGGATATTCCGACAGGTCGGGCGACGATCGTCGCAACCCACCTCGAAGCGCGCGCCAAGCCGAAGGACCGCGTCATACAGCTTGAGGAATTGCTCGCCTATGTGAGGGAGATCGAGCATCCGGTCATCCTGGCAGGCGATATGAACACCTCGACGCGAGATATGACGCCGACCTCGATCAAGCGAGAGATCAAGAAACGTCTGGGGAGCGAGAAGTTCTGGATCGAGCGCGGCATCAAGTATGCGTCGGGCGTCGGGCTGCTGCTCGATTTCGTCAGGGGCGGAATCAACTTCAGCCGCACGCACGCCGACCCGACCGTGCGCAGCATCAAATTCGTGGCGGAAAATCCGGAGGCCGGTTTTTTCGAGACCTTAAAGGACTTTCGCTTCAAAGACGGCAGCGCGTTCGACTTTCGCGGCGAAAAGAATCGTTCGATCGGCGGGCATACGGAAACGCTGGCCAATTCCAACGAGCGGGCGCGCAAGGGCTTCGCGACCACCTACGCGGCAACCCGCACGATCGGGCTGGTCGGAAAGTATAAACTCGACTGGATCTTCGTCAAACCGGCGAGCCTGACTGATCCCTACGACGAAAAGCAGCCGTATCGGTTTGCGCCGCATTTCGGGCAGACGCTTGAGGAAGTAAGCTATAGCATCGAAGACCGCATCTCTGACCATAACCCCCTGATCGTGGATTTACCCTTCGGTGAACCGCAGATCGAGTAGGGCGGGGTGTCCCGGGCGAGAACCGTGCAGGGCCGTATCTTAAAGCGGCCCTACAGTTTCCGCCCGGCCGCGCGCACTCTCGAGTGCAACTTAACCTTTCCCCGTAACGTAATAACAGCGCCGTGAAACTCATCGAGACCTTAAAACTCGCGCTCGCCGCCATCTGGGCTCATAAGCTGCGCTCGGCCCTGACGCTGCTCGGCATGATTATCGGCGTCACCGCTGTCGTCGTCGTCGTCTCTTTGATTCAGGGCTTCAACACGTATGTGGACGAGAAGATCGCCAATATCGGGGCGAAGTCTTTCAGCATTTACCGTTTCGATTTTCTCAACGATTTCAAGGACACCGATACGATTGCCGCCGCGCAGCGGCGCAATAAAGAACTGACGCTCGAAGATTACGAATTCCTTCGGTCGCGCACCGTGCTCATTGATCAACTCGGCGCGCGCGCCGCGCCCACGGCTGCGGAGGTCAAACGTCATCTCGAAACGATCGAAGGCGTGCCCGTCGGCGGCGCGACGGCGAACATCGCGATCATCGAGAAAACGGATATCGCCAGCGGTCGTTTCTTCACCGATACGGAAAATGAGGCGGCCGCGCGCGTCGCCTTTATCGGCGCCGATGTTGCCGAAAAATTGTTTCCGTACATCTCGCCCATTGACCAGGAGATCGCCATCGCCGGAATTCCCTACCGCGTGATCGGCGTCGCCGCCGCGAAAGGAACGGTCTTTGGCCGGCCGCAGGACAATTTCATCGTCGTGCCACTGCGAACCTACGCGCGTAACTTCGGCCCGCTCGTGCGCCAGCGATGGCTTTATTTCCTGGGGACGGCGAGATCGGACAACCTGTTCAACGACGCGGTCGAAGAGGCGCGCCAGGCGATGCGTCAGCGCCGCCGTCTGCGCGCCAATGAAAAGGATAATTTCGGGATCATCACGCCCGATGTCATCATGGGCGCACGCGACCGCATTTTCGGCCCGATCTTCATCGTCGCGATCGCGGTTCCGGCCATCGCGCTGGTCGTCGGCGGCATCGTCATTATGAACATCATGCTCGTCTCGGTGACGGAGCGCACCAAAGAGATCGGCATCCGCAAAGCGCTCGGCGCGCGCCGCATGGATATCCTCAGGCAGTTTCTCGTCGAGGCGGTTACACTCTCGGCGATCGGCGGCGCCGTCGGCGTGATTCTGGCGGCGATCATCGGTCGCGTCGTCTCGGTTTTTGTGTTCCCGACGTATCTTTCCATCGCGGCGATTCTGATCGCCGTCGGCGTCTCCGGCGGGATCGGCGTGCTGTCGGGCATCATCCCGGCATGGAAAGCGGCGCGGCTCGATCCGATCGAAGCGCTGCGGGCAGACTGATGCGGAATTTCAAACGCGCGTTCGGCGCTCCGGGATTCGATTGCTAGTGTTTTCAGGCGCGGGTCGGTGATTCAGAAGGCAAGCTTTATGAAGCTTCTCAGAAGTGACATCTACGAAAATCTGAAGATGGCGCTGGCGACTCTGCGCAGCAACAAGCTGCGCTCCGGGCTGACGGTGGTGGGTGTGGTGATCGGCGTCTGGACGGTGATGGCGATCGCGTCGATCATCAGCGGGATCGACACGGCCGTCAAAAAGGAGGTCGAGCAATTCGGCACGCGCTCGATCTTTCTCTACAAATTCGATATCGGCCCGCGCACGGGCAACCTGACGCGCGAGGAGCGGATGCGAAAAAATCTGACCTACGATGATACGATCGCCATTTCGCAATTGCCCACTGTCGAATCGGCATTTCCCTTTCTGATCGTCACCAACCAGGCTTTCGGCGGTCAGAAACTTCTCGTCAAGCGCGCCGGCAAGTCGTCGGCCGCGGTGCAGCTCGAAGGCACGCTGCCGGGCTACGACCGTTCCGGCATTATCACCATGTCAGAGGGCCGTTTTTTCGTGAATATCGAGAACGATACCAATCAGCAGGTATGCGTGATCGGATCGAGCGTCGCCGACAATTTTTTCCCCTACGGCTCGCCCGTCGGCGAGACAATCAATATCGGCGGAAGAGAGTTTCGCGTCGTCGGCGTGATGCATAAGCGTGAGCAATTCGGCGGCGGCGACGGCAGCGACGACATGAATAATATCATCTTCATTCCCTTCGAGGTGGCGCACAAGCTGAAACCGAATGTCGATGATCTTTTTATTCTCGCCGTGGCGCGCCCCGGCATGCTTGAAGACGCCAAAGACCAGGTCGAAGACCAGCTGCGTCGCCGCCGTCAGGTTCCCTTCGATAAACCGAACAACTTCGGGATGGCGACGGCCCAATCAATCGTCGAGAACTTCCGCGCGATACTGGCCGGCGTCGCGCTCGCGATGGTCGCCATCTCTTCGGTGGGCCTGATGGTCGGCGGGATCGGCGTGATGAATATCATGCTCGTCTCGGTGACGGAGAGAACGCGCGAGATCGGCATCCGCAAAGCGATCGGCGCGCGACGCCGCGATATCCTCTGGCAATTCCTGATCGAGGCGATGACGCTGACCGGCGTCGGCGGCCTGCTCGGCCTTCTCATCGGGTGGCTGACGACGCTCTTGATCCGTCTATTTGTTCCGTCTTACGTTCCTCTGTGGGCTCCGCTCGTCGGCTTCTTCGCGAGCGTCGGCATCGGCCTCATCTTCGGTTTGTGGCCCGCCTGGAAAGCCGCGCGTCTCGACCCCATCGAAGCGCTGCGCTACGAGTAGCAGGGGTCAATAGCAGTGGTCGGTGGTCAGAGGTCAGTAGTTGTGGATTGCTTGTTGGCGAGGGAGTTGGTCAAACCGTTGATTAACCTTCCGACTTCCGCTGTCATGTTCAGCAAGTGCTCTGCTTGCTCCGGTTGAAGGAACTTTTGATTTTCAGAAATGATTATCTG
>JANOGZ010000546.1:0-1719 GCA_031406255.1 Pyrinomonadaceae bacterium
AGCGTGTTCGTGTCTACCATGTTGAAATAAACTCGCAGTCCGTTCATCTTAACAATCTTTGATTCTTCAAAAGGCGTTATCTTCTGGTTTTCCAGCGAACCAACGCTCAAGCGCACAAGGCACCACCAGTCCTTAGTAATAAGCGGAGATTAGGCACAAGCAATCAGGAGCCCAGCGACCTTGACGCTGCCCTGAAGCCGCGCCAGTGATGATAGAAGTGCGAAAGAAGGCGTGACCAGCCCTTTCGCTTTGTGACCAGGCGTTCGCAGGTTCGGCAGAGGACGAATCCCACCGGGGGCTCATCGTAAAGGCACGGCATCCTTCTCCCATTAGCGTGTACCTTGCCAGAATATGGCACGGGACCGATATAGGCGCCGCACAAACTGCTCAGCGAGACGCTTCTCACTTTGTCACGCGCGCCGCTGTGGGACGTATGGAGAACCTCTTTCGTCATGTGGTACTCAGGGCTGGAATCAAACACCGCGAGTTTACCCGTCCCTCTCATCTCGCACCTCACTCTCCGATTCCATAACTTTAGCAACTCTGCTCGGCTTCATACTTGTACTGCCGCACCAGCTTCTTCAGGAAGGGTGCGCCATCGAAATGCGGATGTGCATATTGCGTGAGCATGCTGTTAACCAATTGCTGGTATATCAGAAGCATCTGCTCTATGTCGCAGTTTTCGATGCTCTTACCTGGCCCGCCTCCTGCTTTGCAGAGACGCCAGTACACGGCCCGTAACAGAGCGGCCTCACCCCTCAAGCTGCCACGCCCTGCCAGGATGGTGGCCCGATCACGCCATACGCCATCGCAGATTTGCCCGAATTTCGCTGAATTTATCGCGCTCATCGCTACTTATCCTGATTCGGTAGATCCCCCTTACCGTTACGTTCCCGGCCTTTATTAGTGGTCGTGAAAGGGACAAGCCCCTGTTTGACCTCTTCCAGGGCAATGCTCGTATTTCTACGCTTCAGCGGATCAGTTTCGATCCGCGGGCGCGCGCCGCGCTGGAGCTGCTTGGCTCTTAAGGCCGCTACGACGATCAGACGATATCTCGAATCTATTCCCGGCCACTGCTCTCCATTCGTAGCGTTATCAAGAGCATTATCTATGATTTTATTTGATTCAGACATAAGATACTTCAACTCCCGCACTAACATTTGTATGAAAAAGCGAATTGCAGCCCCGCAACATTTTCAGACGGGCCGCTAAAAGACCTTGAGCAGATAAAGAATGACAGCACCAATATGATTCAGTGCAGATCTATTTATCCATGGCCCGCAACGTGCGCCCAACCCGTGCCCGCGCACGTCAGACACGAGTTGGCTACGTTGCGTTTGCCGCTGCCGCCACATTGATGACATTGTTCCGCTGGCTGGGTTACTGAGACATGGCCCTTCCCACCACAGACCATACACGATATGACGCGCCCCGCGGAGATGGGCCGCCGATGACACCAGACGACACGCTCGAACCACAGCTTGAGCGCTGGTTCGCCGAAACGGCTCGACCCATGCCCGTCGAGGTGCTCGAGGAGGTCATGGCCGACCTCCCGCGGACGCCACAGGAGCGCCCCGGCGCCGTTGCGCGGCCGTTGCGGATCGGGATCCGGGGGCTTGCCACTGCGGCGGCCCTGATCGCTGCTATTGGTGGCGGCCTCAGCCTCAGGCTCCTGGATTCGCAGGGCTTCTTCCCGTCCGGCCAGACGCCCGCCGTCAC
>JANOGZ010000569.1:0-3354 GCA_031406255.1 Pyrinomonadaceae bacterium
CTGGGCGAGGGAGTTTGCGCGCTCGACCGCGAAGGCCGCGTCACCTTCATGAATCCGGCGGCGGAGCGCATGCTGGGCTGGAAAGAAAAAGAGTTTTTGGGAATGAACATGCACGAGACCATCCACTTTCAGCGCGCCGACGGCACACTCATGCCGCAGGAAGAATGTCCGCTGATGGACGTGATGAGTTCGAGCACTACCTACCGCACCGAAGACGACGTCTTTACGCGCAAGGACGGAACGATATTTCCCGTCTCATATACCTCTTCGCCCGTGCTGAGGGAGGGGCAGGTGACGGGCGCGGTCGTCGCCTTCCGCGATATGACGAAGCGCAAGCGCATCGAGGCGGAGATGCGCGAGCAGGCGGAGACGGTCGAGACCATCAATCGCGTCGGGCGCCTGCTGGCCGCCGAGCTGGACACGCGGAAGGTCGCCCAGGCCGTGACCGATGCCGCCACAGAACTAACCGGCGCCCACTTCGGCACATTCTTCTACAACGTCCTGGGCGAGAAGGGCGACTCCTGCATGCTGTACACGCTCTCCGGCGTGCCGCGCGAGGCTTTCGAGCATTTCACGATGCCGCGCGCGACAGACCTCTTCGGCCCGACGTTTCGCGACGAAGGGGCGATCCGCATCGCCGATGTGAAGCAGGATCCACGGTACGGCAAAAACTCGCCGTATTACGGGATGCCCGAGGGCCTTCTCGCCGTCACCAGCTATCTGGCCGTGCCCGTCATTTCGCGCTCTGACGAAGTGATCGGCGGTCTCTTCTTCGGTCATCCGGAGGAGGATATTTTTACGGAGCGTGACGAACAACTGGTGGGCGGTCTGGTGGCGCAGGCCGCCGTCGCTTTCGATAACGCGCGGTTGTTTGAGGCGGCGGAGCGCACGCGCACGCGGGCGGAAGAGAGCGAGCAGCGCTATCGCCATGTGACTGACGCGATGCCGCAGCTCGTCTGGGCGACGGATGAAAAGGGCTCGCACTTTTATTACAACCAGCGCTGGTACGATTTCACCGGGCTGACCGAAGAAGAATCGCGCGGCTTCGGCTTCGCCAACGCCCTGCATCCGGATGATAAAGACCGGACGCTGAAGATGTGGGAGCGCGCGTGGCGCGACGGCGAAGGCTATCAGATCGAGTATCGATTCTACTCACGACCGCAGGGGGTATACCGGTGGTTTCTGGCGCGGGCGGCGCCCGTGCGGGATGCGGCGGGAGAGATCACGCAGTGGGTCGGCACCTGCACCGATATCGAAGAACAAAAGCAGATGGAAGAGAAACTCGCGACCCTCAGCCGCGAGCGCGAGCAGATGCTGGAGGAGGTATCCACACCGCTCGTCCCCGTCCTGAAAGACGTGCTGGTCCTGCCGATCATCGGCTCGCTCGATACGGGACGGATGCAGCGCGCGACCGAAGCGGCGCTCAACGAGGTGGTGCGCACCGGGGCGTGTGTCTGTATTATAGATATCACCGGAGCGCGCATTATTGATTCCCATGCCGTCGCCAATCTCAGCAATCTCGTTTCAGCCCTCCGGCTGATCGGCACAAGGGCGATCGTGACCGGCATCAGCGCGCACGCCGCGCGATCGCTCGTCGGGCTGGGTCTCGACCTGAAAGGGATGCACACGCACCGCACGCTCGCGGAAGCGCTGGCGGAATTGATCAAATCATCGCAGCGAACAAAACATCGAGGATAGGGTCTAAAGAACAATGGCATTACCGAAGACAATCGGCGAACTCAAACAAAACAATTACCGCTCCGTTTCCGTTAAAAATGAGATGCGCGCCAACCTTCTCCGCAAACTGCGGGCGGGCGAGCGCGTGTTTCCCGGTATCGTCGGCTACGACGAGACGGTCGTGCCGCAGATCATCAACGCGCTGCTCTCGCGTCATAACATGATCCTGCTCGGCTTGCGCGGGCAGGCCAAGAGCCGCATCATCCGCCAGTTGACGAGTCTTCTCGATGAGTACATCCCCGTCATCGCCGGCTCCGAAGTCAATGATGATCCCTTTCATCCGATCAGCGCGTACGGGCGGGGGATGATCGAGGAGGAGGGCGACCGCACGCCGATCGCGTGGATCGAGCGCGAGGGTCGCTTCGTCGAAAAGCTCGCCACGCCCGATGTGACCATCGCGGACATCATCGGCGACATCGATCCGATCAAGGCGGCGCGCGGCGGGCATCTCCTGAGCGACGAGCTGACGATTCATTACGGATTGTTGCCGCGCGCCAATCGCGGCATCTTCGCCATCAACGAGCTGCCCGACCTGGCGGGTAAAATTCAAGTCGGTCTCTTCAACATCATGCAGGAGGGCGACGTCCAGATCAAAGGCTATCCGGTGCGTCTCGCGCTCGATGTGATGCTCGTTTTCTCCGCCAACCCGGAAGACTACACGGCGCGCGGGAAGATCATCACGCCGCTCAAAGACCGCATCGGCTCCGAAGTTACGACTCACTATCCGGCCGAGCTCCAGCTCGGCGTCGAAATTACGCGCCAGGAATCCTGGACGGCGCGGGGTACGGACGGTGAAGAGATGTGGAGCCGCCTTCATGTCCCGGATTTTATCCGCGAGACGGTCGAACAGATCGCCTTCGAGGCGCGCGATGATCAACGGATCGACAAGCGTTCGGGCGTCTCGCAGCGCCTGCCGATCAGCGCGCTCGAATCGGTCGTCTCCAACGCCGAGCGGCGGGCGCTGTTGACGGGCGAAGAAGAGATCGTGCCGCGCATCTCGGACATCTATGCCGCCGTTCCCTCGATGACCGGTAAGATGGAGCTCGAATACGAAGGCGAGCAGATCGGCGCGATGCGCATCGCGAAGGACTTGATCAAACGCGCGGCCGGGGAAATCTTCGAGGGCTATTTCGTCGGCATGGATTTTACGAATACCGTTCGCTGGTTCGATCAGGGAAACAATCTGCGCCTCGCCGATACGGCGTCCGCCGATGAATGCCTGACGCTGCTCGACGACGTGCCCGAATTGATCGAGACGGTGCTCGTGCCCTTCGATTTCAAACGAACCGATACGGCACAAACGGTCGCCGCCTGCGAATTTGCGCTCGAAGGCCTCTACGCGCAGAACAAGATCAGCCGCAACGAAGAGGGCGGCTACACGGCGGCCACGAAGGCAAAGAAAGACCGCCGCGGCATGATCTACGATGATCTGACCGAGACCGGGCGTTTTAGTTGAGGAATAAAATGAAGTTCATACGCTATTCCAAATTCAAGGGCTTTGATGTCTCCGGCGTCAATCTCGGCGATCTGATGGAGGGGTTGCAGGATTCGCTGCTGCAATCGGGCTTCGACGATGATTACTACTGGACGCGCCAGCGCCGGCCGCAGGACACCTCG
>JANOGZ010000572.1:0-5669 GCA_031406255.1 Pyrinomonadaceae bacterium
ATCAATCCGCTGCCGGAGACGGGGATGATCCGCTTCAAACACCCGCAGGACGTGCTCGGAATGCTCGGCGGAGGAACGCAACTTGCCGATTTGTTTCTGCAGGTGCGCATCAACGGCGATGTCGCGCTCCTGAAAGGCATCATGAAGGAGATGCTCGAAGAGGAAGCGCGCCTTCCGGGCAGCGTGCTCGACCGGCGCTTTATCGAGGAACGGACCGCCGGCTTCGAAGAGTTTGCGCGCGCGCTCAGGGAGGAGAGCTGGGAAGATATCACCGAGGGGAGCGGCGTCGCGCGCGGGCCCGTGCGTGAGGCGGCCCGGATCATGACAGGTTCGCAGCGCACGATCTGCTGCTGGGCGATGGGCCTGACGCAGCACAAGAACGCCGTCGCTAATATTCAAGAGATCGTCAATCTGATGCTGCTGCGCGGACAGGTCGGCAAGCCCGGGGCGGGCTTCTGCCCCGTGCGCGGCCACAGCAACGTGCAGGGCGACCGCACGATGGGCATCTGGGAGCGACCACGCGAGGAATTCCTCGACGCCCTGGCGCGCGAATTCGATTTCGCGCCGCCGCGCCATCACGGCTATGATACGGTCGAGGCGATCAAAGCGATGGGCGCGGGAAGGGCGAAAGTCTTTTTCGCGCTCGGCGGCAACTTCCTCTCCGCCACTCCCGATACCGAATATACGGCCGCGGCGCTCCGGCGCTGTCGCCTCACCGCCCATGTCTCGACGAAGCTCAACCGCGCGCATCTCATCACGGGCCGGCAGGCTCTGATCCTGCCGTGTCTGGGGCGCACCGAAGTGGACGTGCAGGCGACGGGGCCGCAGTTTGTCAGCACGGAGAATTCGATGGGCGTCGTGCAGTCATCGCGCGGGTCGCTCCGGCCCGCGTCGCCGCACCTGTTGAGCGAACCGGCGATCGTCGCCGCGCTGGCGCGCGCGACGCTCGGCGCGCGCCGTAGCAGCGTCAACTGGGAAAGCCTCGTCGCCGATTATGATTTGATCCGCGCTCATATCGAGCGCGTCATCCCGGGCTTCGATGATTTCAACCGCCGCGTGCGCCGGCCCGGCGGCTTTTATCTTCCCAACGCGGCGCGCGAGGGCCGCTTTATCACCGCGACCGATCGCGCCAACTTCACCGTCCACCCGCTGCCCCGCCACGGGCTCGCCGCCGGCCAGTTTCTGATGATGACGATCCGCAGCCACGATCAATTCAATACGACGATCTACGGCCTCGATGATCGTTACCGTGGAATTTACAACGAGCGACGCGTGGTATTGCTCAACGCGGAAGATATCCGCGAAGCCGGACTCGCCGCCGGAGGAGTGGTTGATCTGATCAGCCACTTTGAGGGCGAAGAGCGCACCGCGCGCCGCTTCATCGTCGTCCCCTTCCAGATACCGCGGCGCTGCGCCGCGACCTACTTCCCCGAGACGAATGTGCTGGTGCCGCTCGGAAGCGTCGCGGAAAAGAGCAACACGCCCGCCTCCAAGTCAATCGTCATCAGCCTCAAGCCGTCGGCCGAGACGAGCGCGGCGTTTGATTATGATTATGTCGACGGACGTGAGCGCGCGCGCTAGCCTGCCCATTCGCCAAAGCCGGTCTGCAAAATAAAGCGGATGGGAATTCGCCCGGCGCCGCAGTCCTCTCTTCATCAGGAAGAACAGCTCACCGCCAGTTCTTTGCTCCAGTCGGGCGGAGCGTCCGCGTAAGCGTTCATCTCCGGTTGCTCGTCGTAGGGCGCGCTGAGCAGGCGCCGCAGGCGCTCGATCTCCGAATAATCGCGGCGCTCGACGGCCGCTGTGATCGCGTTCTGGGCCATGTAATTGCGCAGGACGTATTTTGGATTGACTCGCTCCATCCGCTCCTTACGCGAGGCATCAACGCTCCCTTCCGCGCCGAGACGCTCGCGGTAGCGCGCCGCCCATCCATCGAAATCCGCCGCCTTGATAAACTTGTCGCGCAAGGGCGCGTTCTGTTCCGCGGCGTCCTGAGCGAAAGCGCCGAGCGCGCGGAAAAACCTGGTGTAGTCGACGCGATTGGCGTGAAGCGTTTCGAGCACATCCCCCACGAGCGAGGCGTCTTCCGGCCGCTCCTCGATGAGCCCCAGCTTCGCGCGCATCAACGCGTCGTAATACCGGTTGAAGGCGGGCGCGTATGCGTCGAGCGCCGCGACGGCCTCCTCTTTTGCGATGAGCGGCAGCAGCGTCTGTGCCAGACGTGAGAGGTTCCAGAGGCCGACCTGTGGTTGCTGGTCGAAAGCGTAGCGGCCCCCGTAGTCAGAATGGTTGGGGATAAATCCGGCGTCGTAATCATCGAGAAAACCGAACGGTCCGTAATCGAGCGTGATCCCCAGGATCGACATGTTATCCGTATTCAATACGCCGTGGGCGAACCCGACGGCCTGCCACTGCGCGACCAGTCGCGCCGTGCGCCTGACCACCTCCATCAGAAACCGCGGGTATTTATCCGCTGCGGCGGCGAGTTCGGGGAAGTGTCCGGCGATCGTATGATCGGCCAGTTCAGCGATGCGCTCATACTGAGCGCGATAGTAAAAGACCTCGAAGGAGCCGAAACGGACGTGACTCGGAGCCATGCGCAGCAGCACGGCCGCGGTCTCGATGGTTTCGCGGCGCACCCCCTCATCGCTTCCGACGATCGAGAGCGCGCGCGTCGTCGGAATCCCGAGATGGTACATCGCCTCGCTACAGAGATACTCGCGGATCGTCGAGCGGAGCACCGCGCGCCCGTCAAAGCCCCGCGAAAAAGCGGTCTGACCGGCCCCCTTCAGATGCAGGTCCCACTTGCTGCCATCACTGCCGCGCGCTTCTCCGAGCAGGATGGCGCGCCCGTCGCCCAGTTGTGGAACGTACTGGCCAAACTGGTGTCCCGCGTAGAGCATTGCGACCGGGTCCATTCCGTCGAGCAGACGGTTGCCGCTGAAGTATGCAACAAACTCGGAACGCCCCGCTTCCTCCGGGTCGAGATCGATCAGTGCGGCGGCGGCCGGGTTGAAACTCACGAGGTAAGGCGCGGAGAGCGGCGTCGGCGCGACCCGTTGATAGAAAGCTTCGGGCAGGCGCGCGTATGTGTTATCGAAAGGAAGTTCGGTTAATTTTCGCATGGTTGCTCGCGAGCGACTTCTCTAAATGCCCTGTTTTGCTGAGCGCCGGTCGGCGCCGCCTGTGCCTTCGGCCACCCTCCGCGTATCTCATGAATTCCAGAAGTGGCTGGTGATGAGACGTCTCGCCTCATCCAGGCTCAGATCACCCCGCGTCAGTTTGTAGCCGATCGTGTCTTCGTATGTTCCCGCGCCGGCCGACGTGCGCAGGCCGGCCTGTTCGGGCGTGATTCCGGCCTCTTCCAGAGCGCGCGCGACGTCTGGCTTGAAACACCGCGCGCGCAGCCAGTCATCTACGTCCTCTGAATCGGCGAAACCGGCAGCGAGCCACGCCCGCGCGACATCTTCCGCCGCCGCATCTCCCCGCGCCAGCGGGCCATGGCGCTCGATCACTTCACGGATATTACCGATCGTCTCTTTCACTGCGGGTGGATAATCTTCTCCCATGCGTCTCCTGCCGTGGCCCGCCAGCCGCGATGCTTCGATCGCCCGTCAGATCAGGTGCCCGGTGCCCGAGATGAATAAAACGCTGCGGTTGATCATGCGCTTCATTTATCCGCGCGCCGGTAGTAGGATAACACTGTGCGGCAATGTTTTTATGAATGGCGGAACTTTAACATACACGACCGTCGCCGTTGCAGGCGTCTCGTCAGAGGTGGGCAAAACCACCCTGGCGTGTGAACTGCTGCGCGCCTTTCCCGGCTGGGAAGCGATCAAGCTGACGCGCGGTCATTACCGTTCGTGCGGTAAAGACCCCCATGCCTGTTGCGTGAGTCACCTGTTGAGCGATCAACCGGTGATCCGCTCCGGCCACCGGGAGACCTACGCTCCGGGTAAGGATACGGGGCGCTACTGGGATGCCGGAGCATCGAATGTTCACTGGGTGATCGTCACCGACACTCAGGTTGAACAGGGAATCAAACAGGCGCTTGAGCGCGTGCGTGCCCCCGGAGTGGTGATCGAAGGCACCAGCTTTCTCAAATTCACTGACGTGGATTTCGCGCTGATGGTCGCGCGCCGGGAGGGATGCGATAAGATCAAAGCCTCGGCGCGCCGCGTGCTCGAGATGACGGATGCTCTTTACCTGTCCGATGAGGAAGCAGCGACGCTGAGGACGACTCCGACGACGCGTGAGCCCTTCACGGCGCGGTCCCTGAAGGCGACGTGGTGCGCCGGGCTCTTTGACGATGAGCTGAGCGTGTACACGCCCGCAGACCTGCCGCATCTGATCGAGCGCCTACGCGCTCTTCATGCGGCGCGCATCATAGATTGATCGCCAAAAGCGTGTGATGATTGACCGTAAAATCGAGCGTAGGGGGTGCAAACTGTCAGTTACTAACAGAGCGGTGAGGGGCGCGTCGATCGCTGTCACACGAATGCCCGTGCCGGTACGCAGCGCGGCGGCGCTGGTTTTGATCGTTTCCGTGCTCGTGCTCAGCGGCTGCAATCTCGAAGCGACGACTCCGACCGGACGAGCCTCCGACGAAGCTTCGGCCGGCGCGCGTCGCTCAGGGGAAATAAGCGCCCCCGCCGCGGGCGGGGCGTATGGCTCGCCGGTCAAACTCGGCGAGCTCGAAGATACGACGATCAGAGAGAGCAGCGGCATTGTCGCCTCACGGCGCAACCCCGGTCTTTTCTGGACACATAATGATTCCGGTGACGGGCCGTTCCTGTATGCGTTTGACCGGCGCGGCGGCAGGCGCGGCGTCTGGCATGTGAAAGGCGCACGGTCGCGCGACTGGGAAGACATCGCCGTCGGGCCGGGGCCGGAGCGCGGGCGCGCTTACCTCTACATCGGCGACATCGGCGACAATACAGAAAAGCGGGAAGAAATCGTCGTCTACCGCATCAGCGAGCCGTTGATCACTCCGGGTGACGCCGCCACGTCAAAAAGCGCTCCGCGCCAGACCGAGACTCCCGCCGAAGCGATCCGCCTGCGCTACCCCGACGGCCAGCATGATGCGGAGGCGTTGCTTGTTCATCCCGCCACCGGCGACCTCTACATCATTATTAAGACGTCTGCCAGCCGCACGACCGTCTACAAACTCACCGCGCCGTTTTCCGCCTCGGCCATTCACACATTAACGCGCGTCGGCGAGGTGAGTATTCCGAGCGTGCTCGGGGGCATGATTACCGGGGGCGACATCGGGCCCGACGGAAGGCGTGTGATCCTGTGTGATTACCTCGGCGGGTATGAGCTGGTCTTGCCCTCCGGGGACGACATTGACAGCCGGAGTTTCGACACGATCTGGCGGCAGCCGGTAAGCCGCGTCGCGCTCGGAGGACGCCAGCAGGGAGAGGCCGTCTGCTACCGCGCCGATGGCGAAGCCATTCTGAGCACCAGCGAGAAGCGTCCCGCGCCGCTCATCGAGGTCATGCGCACGCGCTGACCTGAAGCGCCCGCAGCAGCAAAAGCAGCCGCGGCACTACCGGAACGAATCTGCGCGAATTTTCCTGAAAAAATTGATCCCTGATGCGGCGATGGTTTTGACGGAAGGCGAGCGGGCGGAGAAAGCGGGTTGAGCCGGCGACGCCTGATATGCTTTT
>JANOGZ010000581.1:0-15961 GCA_031406255.1 Pyrinomonadaceae bacterium
GGGATGTGATACGAAGGCCGGGGTCAGTGGTTTCCACGTGCACGCGGCGGAAGCGACCGTCGCGCGCGGTGTCGAGCGGCGTGTAGTAGAGCGCATACTGATTACGCAGTTCCTCGGCCACTTCCCGGTAAAGCTCGTCGAGCGCCGCAAAGCTCCGGGGCTTGTAGAAGCGTCCGCCCGTCGCCTGTGTGAGGCGAGCCAGATTGACCTCGCTCATTTCGAGAACGCGCAGCCCCTCGCGCAGATCACCGATACGCAGCTCATTAAAGCGCGCCACGGAAGGCTGCCCGTTGAGCAGCGTATCAAGTTCGGCCTGCTTTCGGGCGCGCTCGATCTCCGTGTTGCCGATGACATAGACGGCGGCCTGCGCTTCCAGCAGCGACCGCAAGCTCTCATCGAGCGAAGCGTAACCGCGACCGCTGTCGATGCCATCGGAGAGCACGACGACGGCCCGCCGCCTGTTCCCGGCAGCAAACTGCTCGCGCGCCGCCAGGTACAGCGCATCATTGAAACGCGTGAAGACGCCCGGTGTGATGCGTCGCAGCGAGCGACGCAACTGCGCGCGGCTCTGTGTCCAATCCTGGAGCAGCTCGATGCGGTCGTCGAATTTGATCAGGCTGATGCGATCTTCCGGCGCGAGCCGCGCCGCAAATTCCTCAACGGCGCGACGAAAGTCATCGAGGCTGCTCGCGACCGAAGACGAAGCGTCAATCATCAACACCACATCGACGGGCACCTGCCGCAATGCCAGATCGCTGAGCGGCTGCTCGCGCCCGTTCTCACGCACCCGAAAATCTTTGCGCGTCAGCGAAGCGACGAGCCGCCCCTGCGCATCACGCACGGTCACGGGCAGCAGTACTTCCGATGTGCTGATCGAGACCACTTCATCTTCATCGACATCCTGCGCTTCCGGGCTCGCCGGGGGTGCGGGATGTTGCTGCCGGCGGTCCTCCTGCGCGAAGGCGGGAGATTGACGGAAGTGGCGGCCGGGCCCGTCGCTGAAGGCGAGGGCGGCGGCGAAGAAAACGAGCGACAACGCGAGAACGCGCCGCCGCGGCGAGATGCTTCGCGCCGGACGCGCGCGGGGGCCTCCTGCTTCTCCGTGCATGTTGAATCTATTTCTCCGGTTTGGAGGCGGCCGGCGCTCCATCGCTCATCGCGGCGCGCATCGCGGCGATGACGGGCTCGCTCACGCGGCGTCGTCGAAGCTCGGCCAGCTTTTGCGGCGCGAGGTCGAAATCCGTTGCCGACCCTTCGATGCGGCGAATGATCGTTCCTTCGGTAAAACCCGCCTCGACCAGTTCGACGACCGAGTCGTTCGTCAGCGTCGGTGTCTTTTCGAGCACGGGCCGCGCGCCGCCCGTCTCGGAAGGCGCCGGCAGGATGCGGACGGTGGCGCTGCCTGTCGTCTGCGTGTCGCCATCCGTCGTGCCGTTTCCGCCACGCGTGCGTGTCCGGCCGCGCGTGCCGCCCGACGAACCGAAGATGTTCACTTCGCCCGGATCAGACTTACCAGCGCGCTTTGTTCCCGGCAGATCACCGTCATCGCCGAACAGCGGCTCATCTTCCCATCCGTCGCGCGCCGGCAGCGCCGCTTCATCACCGCGCGCCAGCATGGCGAGAATGATCTTCTCGCTGACATTGTTTTTTTTCAGCTCGATCAGCCGGTCGGGCGCGAGATCAAAACGAACGGGTCGCGCGCGGATGATGGCGATGACGGTCTTCTCGCGAAACCCCGCGCGCACGAGCTTGATCACGGAAGCATTGGTCAGCGGCGCTTCCGCGTTATCCTGCATCGCGCCCGGCGCGGGCGCGCGGCGGACGGGGCCGCCGTGACAGACGCACAGAGTCAGCAGCAGAACGATACTTGCGCCGGCATACTTCCTGACACTCATCGCTTTTTCAAACCTCATTCATACAAGAGCGTGAATCGAAGAGAGTTTCCAGCAGAAATCGTCGCTGCAGCGGTTCAGCCGCGCAGCGCTTATACTCCGCGCTGGTAACGCGCGCTGATGCGTCTCACGTAGTTGCGTGTTTCCCGGTATGGTGGCACGCGGTGGCCGTATTTCCGGACCGCTCCCTCACCGGCGTTATAGCTGGCCAGGACGAGATCAACGCGCCCGCCGAACATCCGCATCAGATCTTTCAGGTAGCGCGTGCCGCCCCTGATGTTCTGCGACGGATCATGCGCATTGCGCACGCCGAAGCGGGCCGCCGTTCCCGGCATCAACTGCATCAGCCCGCGTGCTCCCTTCGGGCTCAAAGCGCGCGAATTGAAATGTGATTCCTGCTCCATCACGCAGAAGATCAGATACGGATCAACCCCGTAGGCGCCGCCGCTCTGACGGATCAATGTGTCAAGGCGCGCGCTGCCGGTGCTCCAGCCGCGCTCCCGGCGCGTTCCCCGCGCCGCGGTCGAGGGGTCGGCGTCCGGGGTCTCCTTTTCCGGAGATTCGCGCGCGATGCGTTCGATGCGCGCCCGTTCGACGAATATCGAAAGATTGCCCCGCCGGTACCACACGCCATCCGGCGACTCGGTCGCCTCGTCGGCCTCGACCCGCGCGCCACCCACCAGATAAATCCACACCGGCACGGCGGCGACGCCCGCGCCCTCCACCGGCGCGTCGACGGCTTTCACCGTGGCCTTTTGCGGCGCGACCTTCACTACTTCGGCGGCGCGCGTGCGTTCAATCGTGCGCACCCGCGCGCGTTCGATCAAATGCGTGACGCCGCCGCGCCGGTACCAGATCCCCTGCGCGTCTTCCCATGCCTCATCAACCTCGATCGAGGTGCCATCGGATAGATGCAAGTGGTCGGCGCGAGCGCCGGCGGTCAGCGCGCACACGATCGCGGCGGCCAGCGAGAACCGGCAGGCGAACAGCAGAGCGCGGCGCGCCGGGCCGCGTTGCCGCCGCCCGGAGTCAGATTTGGAGGGGGTTAACATCGAGCAACTCCTGTGTGGTGCGGCGCGACGAGAGCGGCCCCGAAGCGAGCGCGCTACCGCCATGTGACTGGCCGAAGTAATTGCGCCAGGCTCCATCAATGAGCTTTGTCGTCAGTTCTATCGGCTGCCCTTCGAAGAGGCAAATATCCGTGACGCGGTCAAGCAAATCGCGCGGCTCGCAAGCCTTCATCTGGCGATGCTCGATAATGTAATTATTTAGAAGATGATCGATGCACGCCTGATCCACATGCAGGCCGCGCGTGTAGGCGGCGCGCTTGAAGATCTCGACATAAGCGGCCGGCGTCGGCGGCTCGACGCGCGCGCGATAGCCCATGCGCCTGAGGAACGCTTCGTCCACCAGATCTTTTTCATTGAGATTGGTAGCGAAGATGACCAGTTGCTCGAACGGCACTTCGATCTTTTTACCGGTGTGGAGCGTCAGATAGTCAACGCGGCGTTCGAGCGGCACGATCCAGCGATTCAAGAGGTCTGTCGGCGCGACGCGCTGGCGTCCGAAATCGTCGATGACGAGCGTGCCGCCGTTGGATTTCATCTGAAACGGCGCTTCATAAAAACGCGCCGCCGCGCTCCACGCGAGGTCCGCGTTTTCCAGCGTCAACTCGCCGCCGACGACCACCAGCGGCCGCTCGATACAGACCCAGCGACGATCATAATCGGTCGGCGTCGCTTCGGGCGCCGCCGGATGGTGACTATGCGAATCGAAGACGCGGATGATCTGGCCGTCGACCTCGATCGCGTAAGGAATCCAGATCGCGCCGGTCAGTCCGGCGTTGATGCGCTCGGCGACCGCCGTCTTGCCCGTCCCCGGCGGGCCGGAGAGAAACAGCGAGCGGCGGGAATTGACGACGCACCCCAGTGTCTGCATCAGCGAGTGGGGCAGCACGAGATCGCGAAAGGCGGCGCGCATCGAATCCATCGTCGCCGTTCGCGCCGGAACCGCCTGCAGACGCATCATGTGCGTATAATCGCGCAGCGAGACCGGAGCCGCGCCGGTATAGCCGCATAGCTCGCGGGCGCGTGCGACGCGCTCCCATCCGCGATCAAGCATCGCGTAGCGCGTCGCGCCCATCGCCGTTTGCTGGCGCACCTCGATCAATTTCTCGTGGTAGAGCTGTTGCAGCAATTCCTCTGTCAGCGCGCGCGGCAGACGGATATTTTCGGCGATCGCGGTGGTCGTTGGCTCCGGCGAGATCGCCACATGCTTGAGCGCCAGATCGCCCAGGAAGCTGGCCGGCACGTCAGTATCTGCGATCTCTTCCAGCACGGGCGGCCCCATGCTTTCAATCTCCACGCGCGCGAGCATACCTGTGTGCGTCATCGGATGAACCTCTCGGAAAGAATGAGCGCGGAACGAAAAGCTTTAACCACAGCGGTTCCGCGCTCGGGTTGGTACTGTTCAGTTTCCTGTCGTCGTCGCCGTCGTCGCCGCGACCGCTCCGGTCGAGTCTCCGGCAAACGCGCGGCGCGCATTGTCCGCCTCGTCGCGGCGACCCGCGCGTTGATAGAGATCGGCCAGACGCCGCAGCACGATTGTCGAAGACGGCTGGAGGCGGCGCGCGGCTTCGTAGTGTGTGATGGCATCATCGTCGCGGCCGGCGCGTTCGAGCAGCGCGGCGGTATTCAACCGGCCGTTGAATTCGCCGCCGGCGCGCGCGAAGCTTTTGTAAGCGTCGTTGTATTTACCGAGACGGCATTGCGCCAGCGCCAGGTTATTCAAAATGCGCGCATCGGTTGGAGCGAG
Organism: Pyrinomonadaceae bacterium; assembly: GCA_031406255.1. Lineage (GTDB taxonomy): Bacteria > Acidobacteriota > Blastocatellia > Pyrinomonadales > Pyrinomonadaceae > JANOGZ01. Next base: position 4,707 of record JANOGZ010000581.1, read on the forward strand.
TTTCGCGGCGCGCTTCAAGCGCTCGACGGCCGCGCGGTAATTGCCATTCACGTACAGCGAGTAGCCCAGATTGTTGAGCGCCTGCGCGTCTTCCGGGCTGGCTCCGATCGAGCGCTCGTAAGACTCGCGCGCGCGTTCGTGGAGACCCTTGCGATCATAGGCGACGGCGAGCAGGCTATGTGCCTGACCGAGTTTCCGGTCGAGCGAAGCGGCGCGCGATAGCTCCGCGATCGCTTCATTGACGCGACCCGATTCGAGCAGCGAGCGGCCGCGCTCGAGATGCTCGCGCGCCGTTCCGTCCTTGCCCGACGGGACCGCTTTGTCGCTGCGCCCATCATCCACGCGCGCCACGGCGACGCTCTCGAATCGCTCGGCGTCTTCCGGCGTCATCCGCTCGACGTGGCCCTCTTTTTTGCCGCCGCCGAGAAGCTTTCCGAAAGCCTTGAAGGGTGCTTTGAAGAAGCGTGCGACGCGGTTGCCCTTCTTCTTCGGCGCTTCGTCCGTCGCCGCGCCCGTCGGCGCATCACTCGCGGAGATGATATTGGCGGCCGTATCGCCCTCCTGCCCGTCCGTCTCGGCGCTCCACAGTGCCGAGCAGCTGATGGTTAAAACGAAAGCGACGATGATCGCGATGATTGTGCGTTTGCTCATCTCGAGAAGCCTCCTTTACATATCCTTGAACATATCCGAGAGGTTGATTGCGGCGGGGCCGAGAATCACGATGAATAGCGTCGGGAACAGGAAAAAGGCGAGCGGGAAGAGCAGCTTGACGGCGGCCTTCTGCGCCGCCTGCTCGGCGCGCTGACGTCGTTTCGTGCGCAGCGAATCGGAGTAGACGCGCACCGCCCGCGCGATCGAAGTGCCGAAGCGATCGGCCTGAATCAGCATCGCGACGAGGCTGCGCAAATCTTCCACGCCGGTTCGCTCGGCGAGATTACGCAGCGCTTCCTCGCGCTCGCGCCCGACACGTATCTCCAGATTCGTCAGCTCGAATTCCTCACTGATGTCCGGATGCACGTCCTTCAACTCTTCGCCGACGCGCACCAGCGCGGCGTTCAAACCCAATCCGGCTTCAATCGAAACGACCAGCAAATCGAGCGCGTCGGCCAGGCCCCAGCGCAGCCGCTGCTGCCGGCTGAGGATCATCCGCCGCAGCAGAAAGCGCGGGATAAAGAATCCCTTAACGAAGGCGACGGTGACGGGAATCAGCGTGCTCTCGAGGGGCCGCGCGAACGCAAGGCAGACGACGAAAGCCACCACCGGAAAGCCGACGAGCGCCGTGAGCTGGATCGCACGGTAGATGACCGGCGCATTCGGCGATCGGTATCCGGCCTGCATCAACTGCTTTTGCAGCTTGTGCGCTTGGGCGGCCGAAGGGGGCGCGAGCTTATGGAGCGGCCCGGCGACGCGTTCGGCCAGCGCCGCCAGCGGGTCGCCTTCGATCAGCGGGGCGGAAGTGACCACGGTCGTGGCCGATGCGCCGCCGCCGGGCTCGCCCATCTCTCGCAAGCGTTCGGTCGCCGCGCTGGGCGGGCGATACATCAACCAGTAGACGCCCATTAAGCCGAGCGTGATGCAGACGAAAGTGGAAAGCGTAATGAGTAGAAGCATAGTGTCACCAGAAATCAGCCATCAGCTATCAGCAGTTAGTGATCAGCACGAAAACTGTTGATCGCTGGTGGCTGATAGTTCAAATTTTGATATTCAGAATCTTGCGGATGACCAGCATGCCGGTGATCTGCAAGACTACCGCCAGCGCGACCAGTTTGTGCCCGCGCGGGTCGCTCCACAGCACGCTCATATAATCGGGATTCATCACCGTCACCGCGACGGCGAGAAAGATCGGGATGCCGCAGAGAATCCATGACGAGAGGCGCGAACTGGTCGTCAGCGTCTTCAGGTCTTCCATAATGCGGAACCGCTCGCGGATCGTCATCGCCACTTTTTCGAGAATTTCGGCGAGATTACCGCCCGTCTCGCGCTGGATCATGATCGCCACGATGCACAGGCGCAGATCGAGCAGCGGAACGCGCTCGGAGAGATTATCGAGCGCGAGCTTCAGCGACAGGCCGAGATTCTGTTCCTCGTAGGTTTTGCGAAACTCGCTCGCGACCGGCTCCGGCATCTCGGAGGCGACCATCTGCAGCGATTCGGAGAAGGCGTGTCCGGCCGAGAGCGAACGGCTCATCAATTCGAGCGCGTCCGGCAGATGTTCGAGAAATGCGTTGAGCCGCTCGCGGCGTTTCCACCAAACGTGCAGGAAGGGGACGACCGTCGCCGCCAGGCCCGCGCCGGCGATCGCCAGCAGTGAAATCGTCAGCATCGATACGGCGAGCCCGGCGAGGATACCGGCCATCACGGAGAACATCAGCAGTCGCGTGACGGTGATGTGCAGGTCCGCCTGATCGAGCATTCGCTTCAGGCGCGTCGCGACCTGCAGGCGGATGAGCAGACGATTCAGCATCGGAATCTCGCTCATCAACTCCTCGCGCGCCAGACGCACTTCCGCATCATCGGTCTGCGAGGAATAGAGCAGCGTGTCACGCAGGCGCTGCTGAAGGCGCACGCGCCGGTTATCCGAACCGCGAGTCGCCACCAGGTAAGCGGCGAAGGTCAGAAACAGGCAGAAGACAAAAACCAGAAACGGTATCATCGCTAGTTCTCCATCGGGATCTTATCGTTCACCGATTCATTCGCATGAAACCGGTGAACGAACATCTCTTACGCTTCTTCGAAAAAGGCGCGCGGCAATTGCAGGCCGCAGGTTTTGAGGCGTTCGGCGAAGCGCGGGCGCACGCCCGTCGCGCGGAAGCGACCGATCACGCGGCCCTCCTTGTCGATGCCCTTGCGCTCGTACTGGAAGATCTCCTGCATCGTGATCGTGTCTCCCTCCATGCCGGTGATTTCCGAGATGGAGGTGATGCGGCGTGTACCGTCGGAGAGGCGCGTGGCCTGGATCACGACGTTCAGGGCCGAGGCGATCTGCTGGCGCATCGCACGGTCAGACAGACGCATCCCCGTCATCTGAATCATCGTCTCCAATCGGACGAGTGCGTCGCGCGGAGTATTGGCGTGGACGGTCGTCAGACTTCCGTCATGACCCGTGTTCATCGCCTGCAACATATCGATCGCTTCGCCGCCGCGCACCTCGCCGATCACGATGCGGTCGGGGCGCATACGAAGGGCGTTGCGCACCAGGTCGCGCTGCGTGATTTCGCCGCGCCCTTCGATGTTGGCCGGGCGCGTCTCAAGACGCACGACGTGGGGTTGCTGCAACTGCAGTTCGGCCGAATCCTCGATCGTCACGATGCGGTGCTCGGGCGGGATATAAGCCGAGAGCGCGTTGAGCAGCGTTGTTTTGCCCGCGCCGGTTCCGCCGGAGATGAGGATGTTCAGGCGCGCGTGCACGCACATCTCGAACATCTCGGCGATATCCTTCGTGAGCGCGCCCTTCTCGATCAGCGAGCTGATGCGCAGCGGGTCAGCGCCGAAGCGACGAATCGAGAGCACGGGTCCGTCGAGCGAGAGCGGCGGGATGATGGCGTTGACGCGCGAGCCGTCCTTGAGGCGCGCGTCGACCATCGGCTGCGCTTCATCGATACGGCGCCCGACCGTCGAGACGATGCGCTCGATAACGCGCATCAGGTGCTCGTCGTCCTTGAACGTGACGTTGGTCCGCTCGAGTTTGCCGTTCCGCTCGATATAGATGTTATGCGGCGAATTGACGAGGATGTCGGAGATCGTCTGATCGGCGAGGAGCGGTTCGAGCGGCCCGAGCCCGAACAGCTCATGGCGCACTTCTTCGACGAGACGCTCACGATCATTCGTCGACAGCGGCATGTTTTCCGCCAGCAGCAGGTCTTCGGCGAGTCGCGCCACTTCCGCACGAAGCTGTTCGGGCTCGAGCAGCCCGAGCTTCGTCAAATCCATGCGGTTGATGATCGCGCGATGAAGCCGCGCCTTGATCTCCTGGAAATCATGCTGCCCGGTGACGGAAGCGCCGCCGCCCTCTTCGCCGCGTGCGAAGGTCGCTCCGGCGCCGGCGGGTCCTGTCTCTCTGATTAGTCTTTCGCGTAGTGCCATGATGATGTTGTTCGGTGATCGAGTCAGTTTGCTAGAGCTTTAAACGTGAAGCGCGCGGATTCCCGGCTCCGGCTATTTATTGAGCGTCGCGTGAAGGCGGACCGGCGCCGCCCCGGCTGTAGCGGTGTGGCGACGAAAGAGCGAATTCATGATTCCGCGTCGCGGTTCCGCCTCGGCCGCGGCGGCGGTTACGGCGACGGCGCTCGCGGCCGCGCTCGAAAAGCTGGCGGCGATCTGCCTGAGCTCGCCCGCGATCTTCGATGATGGTTCGGATTCGACGAGCGGCTTCCCCAGATTGATCGAGTTGACGGCCGTGCGGTAATCGCTCTGCACGAAGCCCGTCACGCTCTCGCCGAGGTAGCGTTCGACCTGGCGCAAATCGAGATCGATCTGCTTGCTCCAGCGGTTGACGACGACGCGCACTTTATGGCGCGGGTAGCCGAGACGATCGAAGATCGCGAGCGCGCGCTGGGCGCTGCGGATCGCCGGAATATCGAGCGTCACCACGAGGAAGATGTCATCGGCCTGATCGAGCGCGGTCAGCGTGATCGAATCGAAGGTATGCTGCGGGTCAATCACCACATAGTCGTAACGTTCGCGCAGAATCTCGAGCACTTCGAAGATGTGCTCCGGCTCGATATCGTCGGCCGAATCGGCCTCGCGCGGCGCGGCCAGCAGGAAGAGGTTGGCGGAATGCTGTGCGAGGTAGCTGCCGAGCAGGGCATCATCGACGCGGGCGCGATTCTCGACCAGATCAGCGATCGAAAATTTCGGGTCGGCGCCGAGAAAAAGCGCGAGGTCGCCGGCCTGCAGATTAAGATCAACGAGCACGGTCGGCGCGCCGGTCGAGGCGGCGAGATTGGTGGCGATGAAAGAGGTGCCGCAGCCGCCTTTACTGGAAAAGACGGCGACCACACGGCCGCGCTTCTTCGGCGCTGCCGGCTGGTCGGCGCACAACTCGGCCGTTCGTTCGAGCACTGTTTTGAATTCTCCAGCGATGAGCGGGAGACGCAAAAATTCGCGCGCGCCGGCACGCAGGCTGCGCAGGATGAGATCGGGCGAGGCGTCACGCGAGGCGCAGATGATCGCCGTCTGAGGGCACTCGGCGGCGATGCGTTCGACGAATTTCAGTCCCGTTTCCGGTTGCGCGCCGAGCGTGATGATCGCGGCCGAAGGTCGCAGCCGCATGATCTCGGCGTGAAGCTGCTCGGTATCATCGCCGCCCGCCAGCAAGCGCGCTCCGCCGTGTTCGACCAGCGCCTCGCGCAGTTCCTTAAAGCTGTTGAGTCCCGTGCTCAGAATAACGAAGGTGAGTGGTTGGGTCATGGCTGATCCTTGTAAGAATGACGTTGGGGGCTTAAGTCTCCGGTGGTTATCACTCGGCGATATTGCCTGGAACCTCGCCGGCATTTTCGCCCGGCAGCGCGGTGCGATACTCCGGCATCGCCAGCTTTTTCCCGAACAGCGGAACGACGAAGTTGAATTCGTAATCCTCGATCCGCACCGCGGCCTGCCCCGCGCCGACCCCGAACCCCGGGTATTCGACCTTAACGTTCGCCGGCGTGAGATTCTTGACGAGCGGCTGCGCACCAGCGGAGGGTTCGGCCACGCCGTAAACGACGACGTTTTGCACGTCCTCGATGTCAGCCGTGCGGTGATTGACCGCGTAGCGCGCCCCGCGCCGCGACGCTTCCGTCAAAGCGTTGTTCGTCCAGAGCAGCACACCGAACTCGAGCACGGCGAAGATCGCCGTAAAAAACAGGCTTGCGCCGATGGCAAACTCCAACAGCGCCGCCCCGCGTTGGTCTGAGTTGAATTTTCTACCGCGCATGTTTTTATGAGCTCCCCTCGACGCTGCCGGCGTATCAGTTGATGTACTTCATGGTGCTGCTCGGGCTGACATCAATATTCAGTGAAGCGCTGCTTTTGCCCGTCATTTTTCCCAGATCAATCAACGGCTTGTATTTGAATCCCGTGATGCTCACCGTGACCGTGTCGGGCTGGCCGGAGGCGACTGTGTTCGTGATCGTGACGTTTGTGCAGGAGAGGTTCTTAATGACCGGGGTTCCCGCGCAGCCCGCCGCCGGATCACCGTAGACGACCATGCTCTTCGCGTTCGACTTCTGGGTGCTGTCGAGCGACCGGCTGGTGAGGTGGCGCGCGCCGGCGCGCGTCGCCTTGGCGAGCGTCGTGTAGGTGTGAAAGAAGTAGCCGAACTCGGCCGTCGCCGCAAAGAGCAGCATCACGATCGGCAGCACGAGCGCGAGCTCGATCAGTTGCGTGCCGCGCTCGCGGCGCATGAAGCGGCGGACGAAGCGTCGTGATGTGTTGATTCGTGCGTTCATCGGTTGCGCCACCTCTAGCGATAAAGGACTGGGATGGAAAGCTCCGGAGTGACGGGGCCGCCCGTCGGATCGTAACCGCCGCGCCCGATCACCACGCGCTTGCCGATGTATTCGGCTTTGATATCGCCGCCGTTGCCATTGTCCACTCCGGTTTGCAGGAAGAACGCGCCGAAGTGGTGGATCGTGACGCGGTCGCGCCCGCCATCGAATTCGCTTATTTTGACAATCGGGATCACCACGACGCGGCGGCCCCACTGCGGAGTGCCTCTCGTCGGGGCCTGGAAAAGGTTCGGGTCCTGCGCGACACCCTTTTCAGCGGCCTCTTTGGTATTGAGATAGTCCTGATAGGTGATTCCCTCTTTGACGTTCTGATCGGGCGGATAATCGACCGGGTCGAGGCCGCCGCCATAAACACCGAAGCGCGTGTTGATGCCCTGCCGGACAGCGCCGGCAGAGACGCCCGGCTTGGTGGAGACCGAAGAACCGGCCCCGACGCAGTTTTTGACTCCGCCCCCAAGCCCGATGCGGTCGTCGCTGGCGCCCGGCCCGTCCACCGCGAGAATCTGATAATTGCCTGGCGAAATCGCGCCCCCCGGCGGACGGCGGATCGTGTACAGATTCGGTGCCTTGATGACCGCCACGTTGTCGTCAATCACGGAGAGCGGAATCCAATCGCAGAAGGTATTGAGCGAGACGGACATGCCGGCCGTCGCCTCGGCATCGAGATCGAACGTGTTGCCGAGCACCATCGCGGCGAAGGAGACCGGGACCGACTTGGGCGGAATCTTCACCTTCACGAAGCGTATTTTCGCCGCTTTCGCTTTCGCCGCCGTCTCGTTCATGTAGGCGCCGTCCAGGTTGACGGCGAAGGTCACATTCGTGCGCGTGAGCGCGGTGCCTTTATGATTGAACTCGTAACTATTCATCGCCCTGATGGCGAGGTCCGTGGCGCGCGTAATCCCGCCGTCGTCGGCGTTCAGAGCGGTGGCGCCGGCGAGCGCGGCCGCGTCCGCGGCGTTCTGCAGCTCGGTTTTCACGAGATAGAAGTGGCTGATATCGACGCACAGGCCGGTGGCGAGAAGAAAGGCGAGCATGCCGAATGTGCTGACCGCCAGGACGGAGCCACGTTCACCGTTTTTACCTTTCACATTTCGTCTGCACATTCCGTTCATCTCCTCTTCTCCTTATCTTCTCGCCGGGCCTGTGGCGCGCGTTACACGCATGCTATGTTTATGACCGAACGTCTATTGACCTTCAGGCCCGAAGGTCGCGCGCCGGGCGGCCGGAGTATCAGCGGCCGGAGCATCAGCTGTCTCGATGTGTGTCACCGACGCGGGAGAAAAGCTGCTCAGCGTACGGGGATCGAGAAAACTGATCGAGCTGTTGGCGGGGGGTAGCGTCGCGCTCGCTTTCGAGGTGGCGCCCCCTTTCGCGGGAGCCTGCGGCTGCGGCGCGGGCGCGGCAGCGGGAGCGGGCGTCACGCTTGATGTGGTGGCGCCGCCCGTCGAGAAGCCGCTCTCGCCGGTGATGCCCTCGCCCTTCGGCTCAACGCCGAGCGGCGATCCGGTGCGCAGGCCATCCACGCCGCGCATCTGCGGCAGTTCATCGCGATTCATCGGTTTGACCAGCTGCGCGGTGATGATGAACATCAATTCCGTCTCCTGCTTCTGGAACGACTTCGAGCGGAAGAGATTGCCGAGCAGGGGGATGTCTCCGATAACGGGGATTTTCGAGAACGACTGAATCTCGGTATTGTCGAGCAGTCCGGCGAGGGCAAAGCTCTGCCCATCGCGCAGCTCGATGCCCGTTTTGGCGCGGCGCGTCTTCAGCGCGGGGATCACGAAACCGTCAAACTTGACGCCATTGGAATAATCTATGCTGGAGACTTCCGGCTCTATCTCGAGGCGGATGTGGTCCTCATCGATGATCGTCGGTTTAAAGCTCAGACGAATGCCGTATTCCTTAAAGACGATCGACACGTTGGTGCCGTTGGAGCCGCTCTGCACGATCGGCACGGGGAATTCGCCGCCGGCGAGAAAGCTCGCCTGCTGTCCGTCCATCGCGATCAGGTTCGGCTCGGCGAGCGAGCGCACCGCGCCCTGCGAACGCAGCGCCCGGAGCATTCCGGCGACGCCGGCCGAGTTATTCAGCAGCAGCAGATTGAGAGCCGGAGAAACGACGCTCTCGATCAGATTCTGCGGGGTGTTGAAGCCGCCCAGCGAGCTCGGGCCGGTGCCGCTGTTTGAATAGGTGGCATTGGTGCCGTTGAACGTCGCGAATGATGTGCCGAATTCGCGCATCTTGTTGCGGCTCACCTCGGCGACTCTCACCTGGAGTTGCACCTGCGAAGCGTTTTTAACCGGCGACCGCAGCATGTTGACCGTATTGAAGCCGGCGGCCTTGACGACCTTATCCGCCTGCTCGACCGTTATCGTGTCCGTCACGCTACCCGAGATGACGACCGAGCCGTTGGCCTGGCTCAGGCGGATGTCATCTTTCGGAAAGAGCGCGCGAATCTGCGAATCGATCAACGAGAGGTTCGCTCTGACGAACACGTCGAAGACGATGAACTGGCCGCCCTTCTGTTCCCATGCAATGAAGTTGACCTGGCCGAACGCCTTGCCGTTGACGAGCACCTGATCCGGCGCGACCAGCACCGCCTCGGCGATCTCCGGATTGGAGACCGAGAAGCGACCGATCGGCCGGTCGAAGTTGATAATGCGCGATTGGCCCACCAGGACGTTGATCGGCGTCGCTTCCTTCGACGGGCTCGCGAAAGAAGCGCTCACGGAAATCTCCTGCGAGGCGGCCGCGACGGGGATAGCGAAGATCGCCGCCGCGCATACGAGCGCAGCAAGACGAGCGATAAGGGAACGTTTCTGCATGATCTTTTGGCTCCTTTGAATCGTAACTTTCAGCCACTTAAGGGAAGCGCGCGGGCCCGAACTTTTTTTCGTCTGCGCTCGACTAGCCTCGGTGGTGGGCGCGTAATGACTCGCGCTGTTTATGGGAAATCCACGTTGCGCTTCTTCGCGCCTTCGATCACCTCGACGGAGGCGCGCGGCGGCGCGGGAGCGGCCGGCGCCGCCGCGACCGTGCTCTTGCTCGGTTCGCGCACCGGCTCGACATAAGCGCGCTGCCGACGCACGCTCGGCGCGGCGGGGGCTGTCGGCTTGGGCTGCTCGCTCTTGAGTGTTCCGGGAGCGGGCACTGGCGTGGCGCGCTCGCCGCCGAGAAGGCTCCGCTTATCGGCGCCGGGCGTCTGCTCATCGCCCTGATCCACGCTGTTGCGCATCACGAGCTGGAGGCGGCCTTCGGTGGCGGCCAGCGCAAGCTTCTCGGCCTGCTCCGGCGTGACCAGCAACGTGACGGCCTTGACGCTCTCGGCTTCACGATCGTCCTTCGGCCGATCAATGTTCTGACCGTTGGCCAGAACTTTTATGTTTTGCAAAACGATTTTCGAGATCGGGTCTTGATGGGTCGCCCTATCCGCGGGGTTGATGACGACGACGATATCAACAGTCGCTCCCGGCATCACGAAGCCGGAGATGCCGACGACATCGTCAACCTTGACCGTCATCGCGCGGTATCCTTCCGGGATAACCGCCGAAAGCCCGCCAGCGGAGCCTTCGGGCGCGAGCTTGAAATCGGTGATCGGCTCGCGCGCGGCGATATTCATCACGGAGACGCGGCCGATCAGTTTGTCGGGCGACTCGAAAGTGCCATCGGGCGTCGCGCCGCGCGGAAACTGCACGGCGGTCAACTGTTCGGCGATAATCTTTGTGCCGAGCGGAATGTCTACCTTCGCCACCACGACGTGATTGAGATTCTTACTGTATGCCTGCGCGTTCGAGAGCGAACGGCTGACTAAAACGGCAGCGATTAATCCGAAGATCACCGCACCGCCGAGGACCACGAAAAGACGTTTATTCCGCATGGCTTTAATTCTCCGTGAGAGAAATCAAAATTGTGGCGCGCCGCTCTTTCTGCGAGAGAGCGTCAGGCACGAAAGATAAGAAGCGCGATGAGGCTGCCAAAAGTGATGGCAACCCCGTAGGGGATCGTGTGCCGGCGATCAGCCGGCACGGCAAAACGCGGCATCTCCCACCCGGGCAGAAAACCGACGAAGATTTGAAAGACCCGAAACATCGTCACGCGCACCGCGCCCGCGCGGATCATCGTGTAGATGGCGAGCAGGCCGCCGGTCAGCGCGACGACGACGAAGGTCGGCAGCACGAGCTGCACGCCGATGACGGAACCGATCGCGGCGAACAATTTGACGTCGCCCGCACCCATCGCCCCGAAGATGTGCAACATGAACATCAAACCGAAGGCGAGCGCGCACCCGCCGAAGCTGGCGAGTAGGCCATTCGTGCCGCCGGCGATGAAATTAACGGTCAGGCCGCTGATCAATGTGGCGAGCACAAAGGCATTGGGAATACGTCGGTAGCGCGCATCGTAGTAAGTGATGATGATCGCCAGCGGGACGAGCAGCATTCCATTAGCGATGACGAGTGGGCTAAACATTGGTTTTAAAAGTTCGTTCGGCAATGATCGCGAAGCGAAAATGGCGACTTGCTGGTTTTATGAAATCTTTGAGTATTCGGAGCGACTTTTTTCTGGCGCTTTAGGAAAAGCAGGCGGCGCGCCGTCCGGCATGAATTTGCGCGGGCTCGTGCGGGGTGCAACGGCGCGCCGGCCTCTCCGGCTAAAGAACCGCGCGTCTTAGGCAGCCGGCTTGATGTTGTCGGCCAGCGCCTGAATCACGTTCTTGATGTTGCCGCCGAGGGTCGTGAAGACACCGACCACGGCCAAGCCGATCAGGGC
>JANOGZ010000584.1:0-1573 GCA_031406255.1 Pyrinomonadaceae bacterium
CTCAGTCCCAGTTGCTGATCGAAGGTGACGCTGTAGTGATGTGCCAGCGGTGTTTGGAGCCGCTTCGCCGGAATCGTCACGCCGAAACCGCTGGCCGTGGGAACCGGGCCTCCGCCCGGAACATTAACGGCCCCCACGATCTGTGTAAAAGGCACGGCCGGATTGAGCGTGTTGAGCGTTCCGGGCAGCACGATCCGGTTGCCGAGAATGGTCGCAAGCTGCGGGTTAATGAATTCGAAAGGGCAGCCGTTATCCCTCGAGCACTGATCACCGGGCCGCGAGTTTCCCGGGAGGAAGAGCTGGTTGCTGAAGCCTCCGGCGAAGTCCAGCGTCAGGTACGTCGGATACACGTTGCGCGACTGGCTGACGACGGCGCCGAGGATTTGATCGTAGAAGAGACCGTAACCGGCGCGGATCACGGAGGCGCGCCGGTCGCGCCCGAAGAGATCGGGCGAGTAGGCGAATCCGACGCGGGGCGCGAAGTTGTTACGATCGGGATCAAAGATTCGCGTGCGGCCTCCGATGAAGGTGATCAAATCGGGGACAAAACGCAGCGCCGGATTATCGAAAGTGCTCTCGATGCGGCGGTTCACCTCACGCGGCGGCGTGTTGTATTCATAGCGCAGGCCATAAGAGAGCGAGAGCGTCGGACGGACGCGCCACTCATCCTGGGCGTAGAAGTTCAATTGGTAGAAGCGCAGATTGGCGCCCGCCTCACCGCCTCTCGCGATGGTCTGGGAAAAGCCGCTGGCGGCCTCAGCAGCGGCGAAAGTTTCCGGGCGAATGAACCTGTTCGACAGGAAGAACTTGCCTGCCGGCGTCATTCTCAGTTCCGGCGCGCCGCCGAAGGTGAGGAGCGGGCGTGAATTGCGCGGCAGCTCGCTGTTGAGTTCGGTGCGGCGCGTGTCAACTCCGAAAGCGAAACTGTGGTTTTCTCTTCGCCAGGTCAGGTTGTCGGCGATCTGATAGGTATTATTGACGCGCCGCTGGGGGAAATTGAAAACATCGACGCCGACCGGGCTGAAGCCGGCGATATTAATTTGCCCGACAGGCCCGATCACCGCTTCGGCCGTCGGAGCGTTACGGGATGTCCGATAGAGCACCGGGCCGGTATTCGGGCCGAAATCAACGGAGGTGATGACGCGGGGGAGCGTCAAGTTACGGATCAGCGGCGCGTTCAGGAGGAAAGGCGTGTCGGGGAGGCTGGCGCTCGGGACGGTGAAGATCGGGTCGCGCTCTTCCTCGAATTTGAGGCGCGTTCGCCCGTAGGAGAGTCGCACCTGATTGAAGACGGGGCGCGTCGAGGTGGGCGCGCTCACCTCACTGTTGAAGAAGAAAGAGAAGTTCTGCGTGCGCACGCGCGGGCGTAGTGTCGAAAACAGCGCGCCGCCCGTCACGGGGATATTTCTGAAATCGTCGGTGAAGTTGTAGCGACCGGTGACGGACTGTTGTCGCTCGCTGATCTTAAAGTTGCCGTCGAACTTGCCTGACAGGACTTTACCCTGCCCGCCGGCGGGCAGCACGCGCGTGAAGGTGTTGGGGCCATAAAGGCCTCCGGGATTGTTGGGGAACG
>JANOGZ010000605.1:0-21879 GCA_031406255.1 Pyrinomonadaceae bacterium
GCGATACTGCACCAGATTGCCCGACACCTTCTGCTCCGGCATCGCTTCCTGCGCCTTTGCTTCCGCTTCCGCCATTTCGTAGTTTTCTCCTTAAAAGGATTTTATGAACAAGCCAGAGCAGTTCTTCTTTTCGACTGGTAGTAATAAAGCCCGGCGAGGCTGATTTCTGTGGCGCGCGAGATATCACGAGAGCGGGGTCGAATGCTGACCCTTCGCGGCGAAAATCCGCGCCGCCGTCCGCCGGATGAACTCGATCTTCCGGTCGTCGCGCGAAAAGCCTTCGGCGGGAAGAACGGCCATGAGTTGCTGAATGTCGCTTTTTTCGAACGAGCGTTCGAAACGGAGGGTAGCGGGAATAAATAGGAGCGTCAAGCGCACAGATAAAGGGGAATTATCCCTCTTCATCGATTATGCGCACTCCGGTTAGCTGCTTGGGGCGCGCGCTTGACAGGCGGCGCCTGCGGCGCGTAGGGTTTTGGCCTCTTTCAGGGAGGCGCATCTGTTCTGGTGAACGGCGCGGTCTTCAAAACCGTCTGTGAGCCTGTGAGAGCAGGCTTTGGTAGGTTCGATTCCTACACGCCTCCGCCAAAAAAGCAGTTATCAGTGGTCGGTGGTCAGTAGTCAGTTAAACGACTGTTCTTGCTGACCACTGGCCACTGACCACCGACCACTGACCACTGATGAGAGATTGGATCGCGCTCAACATGACGCCGGGGGTGGGCCCGCGTGTGGCGGCCAGGCTGCTCGAACGCTTTGGTTCGGCAGAAGGGGTTTTCGGCGCGCTGCGCGCCGAGCTTGAAAGGTTACGACTCCCCGCCGAGACGGTCGAGAGCATCATGTTGCGCACCCGGCATGAAGCAGCCGCGCGCGAACTGGAGCGCGTGCGCGCGCTCGGGGCAGACCTTCTGGTGCTCGACGACGGGGCGTATCCCGCGCTTCTGCGTGAAATTCCCGATCCGCCGATTACGCTCTACGTGAAGGGTGAATGGGCGGCCTGTCTGGAGAGCCCGTGCATCGCGATCGTGGGTTCGCGGCGATCTTCGACCTACGGGCACAACGTGGCCGTGATGCTGGCGCGCGAACTGGCCGGGCGCGGCCTGACGATCATCTCCGGCTTGGCGCGCGGCATCGACGCGGCGGCACACCGGGGGGCGCTCGAAACCGGCGGGCGCACCGTCGCCGTGCTGGGGACGGGCATCGACGAGGTCTATCCGCGCGATCACCACAAGCTGGCGACAGAGATTCTGGAGCGGGGTGGCGCCGTCGTCTCTCAATTCCCGCTGGGGACGCCGCCGGTGCCGGAAAATTTTCCGTACCGCAACCGGATCATCAGCGGGCTCAGTCTCGGCGTGATGCTGGTCGAAGCGGCGGAGAACAGCGGTTCGTTGATTACCGCCCGGCTGGCGATCGAGCAGAATCGCGAAGTTTACGCCGTCCCAGGGAACATAACGTCGAGGAACTCTTTCGGGACTAACTATTTGATAAAGGGGGCGGGCGCCAAGCTCGTGCAGCAGTGGCAGGACGTGGTGGCCGAGTTGCCGGCGGAAATCTCCGCTCGACTGCTCCCGCCGGAAGATAAACAGAAGGGAAACGGCGCGCCCCCGCCGGATATGCCGGTCGACCTATCGGAAAGCGAGAGGGCCGTCTTCGGGTTGCTTTCGACAGACGAACCGGCGCATATTGATATGCTCGTCGAGGCGAGCCGCCTCTCGGTGCCCGCCTTGACGGGCGCGCTGCTCGGGTTGGAAATGCGCGAGATGATCCGGCAGCTTCCCGGTAAGTGCTTTGTAAAGAAGATATAACGCCGGGCCGGGGAAATGAAGGGGAGGCAATGGCGAGCGAAGTCGCTCGCATTTGCATCTACAGGGTGAACGATTGGCAGACGATAAACGACCGGACCGATCGTCGGTCCGGCGCTCTCATCTGCCGCTCATCGCAATCGTTGTTGAAGGAAAAGTAATGGCGAAGAATCTAGTTGTTGTCGAATCGCCGGCGAAGGCGAAAACGATCGGTAAGTATCTGGGCGCGGATTATCGCGTGATGGCCTCGCTCGGTCACATCAAGGATTTACCGTCGAAGGGCCTCGGCGTTGATGTCGAGCACGACTTTCAGCCGACCTATGAAGTGATCCCGGATGCCAAGAAGCGCAATAACAAAAAGACCGTCACGGAATTGAAAAAGGCGGCGAAAGAGGCGGAGGCGATCTACCTGGCCGCCGACCCCGACCGTGAGGGCGAAGCGATCTGCCAGCATCTGGCCGAGGAGATCGTGCCGAAGCGGCCCAAGAAGCCGTCGTTTCGCGTGATGTTTAATGAGATCACCAAACGCGCGGTGCAGGAAGCATTCCGCGAACCGAAGCAGATCAACCAGAATCTGGTCGATGCGCAGCAGGCGCGGCGCGTCCTTGACCGCCTGGTCGGGTATAAAGTCTCACCCCTGCTGTGCCGGACGGTCGGAGGACGCCTGAGCGCGGGGCGCGTGCAGTCGGTCGCGTTGCGCATGGTCGTCGAGCGCGAGCGCGAGATCGAGAAATTCGTCAAGACGGAATACTGGACGATCGCCGCCAATCTCGCCGCCAAGCTGCCGCCCGTTTTCGAAGCGCGGCTCTTCAGGGTCGGCGAGCAAACGGTCAAGACGAGCGGCTTCGACGCGGCGCCGAAAAAGAACGAGATTTTGATCGGCGATGAAGCGCAGGCGAAAGAGCTTGTCGCCGAAGCCGAGAAGCAGCAATTCATCGTCAAAGATGTGGCGACGAAAGAGCGCAAGCGTAATCCCGTTCCGCCTTTCATCACCTCGAAATTGCAGCAGGAGGCTTCACGCAAACTCGGCTTCGCGGTCAAAAAGACGATGATGCTGGCGCAGAAGCTCTATGAAGGCGTCGAGCTCGGCACCGAAGGCGCGATCGGCCTCATTACTTATATGCGCACGGATTCGACGCGCGTCTCGGAAGCGGCGCTCGGGGAAGTGCGCGAGTTTGTCGGCGGGCAGTATGGCCCGCAGTACCTGCCCGAAAAAGCCATCCACTATCGTTCGAAGAAGGGTGCGCAGGATGCGCACGAAGCGATCCGCCCGACCGACGTCACGCTCACGCCCGATGCGGTGGCTAAATTTCTCAACCAGGAAGAACTGAAGCTTTACCGTTTGATCTGGCAGCGTTTCGTCGCGTCGCAAATGACACCCGCCGTCTTCGATCAAACGACGATCGATATCGAGGCCGGTCGTCTCCTCTTCCGCGCGACGGGTTCGGTGCTGAAATTCGACGGATTCCTGAGAGTCTACGAGGAAGGGCGCGACGAAAAGTCGGAAGAAGATGATGAAGCGGCGCGCAAGCTCCCGCTCGTCGAACGCGGGGAAGCGCTCACGCTCAACTCGGTGACGCCCGAACAACATTTTACCGAGCCGCCGCCCCGTTACACCGAGGCGACGCTCGTCAAAGCCCTTGAAGAGAAAGGCATCGGCCGGCCTTCGACCTATGCGGCGATCATGACGACGATCATCGATCGCGAGTACGTCGAGAAACACGAGGGGCGTTTTCATCCGACCGGGCTCGGCATGACGGTCAACGATCTCCTCGTCGCCAGCTTTGGCGACCTCTTCAACGAATCATACACGGCGCGCATGGAAGAAGAGCTCGACGAGATCGAGGACGGAAAACGTAAATGGACTTCGGCGCTGCATGAGTTTTACGATAAATTCAAGATCGACCTGAAGAACGCTGAAAAAGAGATGAAGGCGGCCAAGCAGCAGGCGATCCCGACCGATGAGGTGTGCGACAACTGCGGCTCGCCGATGGTGATCAAATTCGGCCGCTTCGGCCAGTTCCTCGCCTGCTCGAACTATCCCGAGTGCCGCACGACGCGCGAGATCGCGCGGCCATCGCTGCCGGGCGCGGCCGCGACGGAAGAGAAGAAAGGAAGCGCCGCCGCGGGTGCGAATGGGGGAGCATCTCCCGCGGCTGAGGCGGAGGAAGAGGCGTGTGAGCTATGCGGCAAACCGATGGCGCTCAAGCGCGGGCGCTTCGGCCAGTTTCTCGGGTGCACGGGATACCCGGACTGCCGCAATATACGTAAGATCAGCCGCAGCGGTGCGGTCGACCCCGCGCCGGTCATACTCGATGAGCAGTGTCCGGTGGACGGCGCGCAGCTGGTTCGGCGGCACGGTCGCTTCGGCGAGTTCGTCGCCTGCGCCAACTATCCCAAGACATGCAAATACGTCAAACGCGAGACGACCGGCGTCGCCTGCCCGCGTCCGGGATGCAAGGGCGAGCTCGTCGTCAAGAAATCGAAGCGCGGCAAAATATTTTATGGATGCTCGGAGTATCCGAAATGTGAGACGGTGTACTGGGATAAGCCCGTCAGCGAACCCTGTCCGCAGTGTGGCGCGCCGTTTCTCCTTGCGAAGACGACCAAGAAGGGCACCACGCGCGCCTGCGCGCGCGAAGGGTGCGGCTATCGTGGGGAAGCCATCCCACCGGCCGCCACATCGATACCATCCGCCACACACCAGACTCAGCCGTAACGCCAAAGACGTTACGCGGGGCCGGGCCGCGACTTTGTGAACTAAATGTACTTACCTCTGCGGGGGATCGAGCGCTCGTGCTCATCCTCCGTTTTGTTTCCCGAGCGCAGGATCGCCCGCAGAGGATTTGTCTCGGGGCTGCCCCGAGGTGGTGATCGAAAACTATTGCTCGCGCCGCATCTTCGCCGGGGCACGTTCAGGCGTGATTTTGGCGTGAACGCATCGCCGGCGCACGGAAACGCTGGTGTGCGCGCGCTGAAACTTTCAGGCGCAAATCAAAGTATATACACACTTCGCTCAAGACAAACCGTCGCCGGACGTTTCGGCAGGATGGCTGGCGGCCTTTCGAAATTTCAGGAGATTTAGTGCAATGTTACGACGCCGCGCAGCGATCGCGCTGCTTCTCTTATCATTAATGTTATCGAGTTTCGTGCCCTCTGGGGTGAACGTTTCAGCGCGGGGCGCGGCGACGCCAACCGCGCCGGTTCAGCAGGCGGCGGGAGTTGCGACTTCAACGCGACAAGCGCCCGATGTGATCGAGCGGATCAAGGACGAGGGCATGAATCGGTCGCAGGTGATGAAAACCATCGGCTACCTGACCGACGTGATCGGGCCGCGGCTGACAAATTCGCCGCACATGAAGCGCGCCAACATGTGGACGCGCGACAAGCTAACGGAGTGGGGGCTCCAGAACGCGCATCTCGAAGCGTGGGGACCTTTCGGTCGCGGTTGGACGCTCCAGCGTTTTTCCGCGGAGGTGATCGAGCCGCAAGGGTTTCCGCTGGTCGCCTATCCGAAAGCATGGTCGCCCGGCACCAACGGCCCGCTCGTCGGCGAGGTCGTCTACGTTGATGCCGATAGCGAGGCCGATTTGCAGAAGTATAAGGGCAAGCTCAAGGGCGCGATCGTGCTGGTCGGCTCGCTGCGTGAAGTCAGAGCGGGCTTTGAGCCGCGCGCCTCCCGTCTGTCGGAAAAGCAGTTGCTCGAACTGGCCGACGCCCCTGATCCCGCGCTGGCCCCGCCGCGCCGGCGTCGCGAGTTGACGACCGAACAGCGCGCCGCGCAGCAATTTGCCGCCCGCAAAAATCTGTTCTATATGGAAGAGGGCGCGGCGCTGCTCGTGGACTCAAGCCGTGGGGGCGATGGCGGCATGCTGCAGTTCGTCCAGTCGGCGAGCGTTCCGCACCCGCCCGATACGCCGTCCGATAGAATCACGGGGCCATGGGATAAGAGCGCGCCGCGATTAATTCCGCAGATCGGCATCTCGAATGATCATTATAATCGCATGATGCGGATGCTCCAGCAGGGCGAAAAGATCCGCCTCGCGGTCAATCTCGCCGTCCAGTTTCACGACGACGATTTGATGGGTTACAACACGATCGCGGAGATCCCGGGAAGCGACCTCAGGGATGAAGTGGTGATGCTCGGCGCGCACATGGATTCATGGCATCTCGGCACCGGCGCGACCGACAACGCCGCCGGCGTCGGCGTGATGATGGAAGCGGTGCGTATTCTTCAAGCGCTGAAATTGCAACCGCGACGCACGATTCGGATCGCTCTGTGGAGCGGTGAAGAACAGGGTCTGCTGGGTTCGCGCGCTTATGTCGCGCAACACTTTGGCGCCATCGGCGACGGCTCGGAAGGTGATTTAATGGCCGCCTTGACCGGCGCTCGCCCGGCGAAAATAACGACGAAACCCGAGTACGATAAATTCAACGTCTATTTTAATCTCGATAACGGGACGGGAAAGATCCGAGGGATCTACATGCAGGGCAACGAAGCCGTGCGTCCGCTGTTCCGCCAGTGGCTCGGACCTTTTCGGGAGATGGGCGCTTCAACGCTCACCGTTTCAAATAGTGGCGGATCGGATTTCCTCGCTTTCGACGGGATCGGTCTGCCGGGCTTCAGTTTCATTCAGGATGAGATCGAGTACGACGCGCGCACCTGGCATTCAAATCAAGACGTCTTCGACCGCATTCTGGCGGATGATGTGAAGCAGGCCGCCGTCGTCACGGCCGCACTTGCCTACAACGCCGCCACCAGCGATCAGAAACTACCGCGCAAACCCGTGCCTTCGGCGAGATGATAGAAGTGAGCCGGTATCAAAGTGGTGCAGGATCGCTGCCTGATGATCGACTATCAGCAGGCCGTGCGGGGACGCTAGACTTCTGACGTTTTTCTTTCGCCGTCCCGTGCTCCCCCGTCTCCGAGCGCCCCGCTTGCGCGCGGTATTTCCGGGTTCTTTGTCGACCACTAATCAGCTAAAGCTTTCTCGACCGACGAGCGGGGCGAGACTGCAGTCGGTTTTCTCGCTCACTTGCTGACGCCAGCCAAAGAACTCGTGCGCCCAGCTGAATCGAACGCCAGCCCGCCGGGCCGCTTCTTCGTCGCGTTCCATATCGCCGACAAAGAGGGTTTCGTTGCGGCGGACACGGAAACGGTGCATCAAGCGAATGAGCATCAGGGGTTTCGGCTTTCGACACGCGCAATTGGCATGGGGAGCATGCGGGCACAGCTCGATCGCGCCCGGAGGAGGTGACTGGCCGAAAGCTTCAACGACCATATCTACTAATAAACGGCGGGCCATCTCCGCTGACATGTAACCCATGCCGATGCCGCCCTGGTTGGTCACAATCCCGAAGCGCGCTCCGCGAAGCCCCCACTCGATTGACGCCAGTCGCTCTTTCACTCCAGGGATCAACTCCCAATCACCAGGCTTATTCGGACATGGCTGCCCGTCCACCGTCGTGCGCCGCAACGTCCCATCCGCATCAAATATGTAAAGTCTGATTGGCTTGTTCTTGTGCATCTCTTTAAGTGAGTTTACGTCCGAACTGTGACCGCCCATACGCGGTCGCCGAGAGGCGTCGCGGATATATCAACGTCGAGGAATTTTTTGATGATCTCGGTGTTGGTCGTGGTGTGAAGGGAGAGGGGGCCGGTCACAAACGTTCCACCGCCGGTGAGCGCGAGCGGAATGAGCAACTGATCGGCCAGATGCTCTCCGACGGGGGCTCCTCCCGCGAGATAAGCGAGCGCTTCCGCCGCCGCTTTTTCCGCCACCACCTCGGCACGCACACCGCGTTCACCGACCCTCGTGAAAATCTCTGTCAAATGCTCGCTCTCGATTTCAATCATCACGACATTTCCGGGGCTCAAGGCGTTTTTTGAAATCTCGACGTGCAATTGATCGGCGCCCCATCCCAGCTTTTCGCTGATCACGGCCAGCTCTCTGTCGGCGATGCTCGGCGGAAGGTTGACAACCAGGGCGCGCGCACGCTGCGCACGGACGGGGCCGCGCTCCTGGAGGTCGAGGGGCCGGGGCGCCGCGGTGACGGGCTCGATCAAGACGTTGAACTTTCCGCCTCCCGGAGGATAGAACCCGTAGCGGACGAGTTCCACCGCGATGCGCGGCCCCATCCGATTGACAAGGGGCAGGAAGGCTTTCTCAAGAAAATCAAAGGGCGGAGCGTGTACATTGTGGGTCCCACCTTCAAGCGTCAGGAGGCTCGGGCGTGAGGCGATCATCAGCGGAGGTAAAACCGTCTGGAGCACGAGCGTCGCGCTTCCCGCGGTTCCGATGCTGAAAACATAGTCGCCCGGCGTCACGCTGTCGGGAATAAATGTGAACTCCGACGCGCCGACTTCCGCCCCCTTAACCTCGGCGCGCCCGATCTCGGCGGCGGCCTTCACCGCCGTCAGGTGCTGACGTCTGAGCCCCGGTTTCTCGCGTCTGGCGCGCACACGCTCGACGCGAAACGGCTTGCCCGTAATGAGCGAAAGAGCCAGTGAGGTGCGGATGATCTGTCCGCCTCCTTCTCCAAACGAGCCATCAATCGTGAGCACCGCCCATTTCTCCGTGTCAGACTGCTCAATACTCTCACTTTAGAAAAACATCAACCCGCATTCCACGCCTCGCGTCTGGCATCCATCTTGCGTTTACCTCCTAAAAGGCATCTGCAAGCTGGCAAATGCCATGTAAAACGAAAAATCCCGGCTCTAACATTATTACAGCACCCGTACGAATGAATTACGCCGGTGCATTTTTGTCATTCATTTTTGTTAGCGATCAGCAAGAAAAGGAGACACCAGATGCAGAAGAGTCATCGAGTCAATCAGACTGACAATCGAGTACACACTACCAGGGCGAGCGATGTGGCCATGCTGCTCGGCGGCATCGCCATCGGCGCGACGCTGATGTACATCTTCGATCCGCAGAACGGGCGGAGAAGGCGGGCGTTACTCAGCGATCAACTGACAAGCAAGGTCAATCGTTTAAGCGACGATGCGGCGGCCAGGGCGCGCGACCTGCGTAACCGCGCGCAGGGCGTCATCGCCGAAGCTGGCTCGGCGTTTAGTAGAAACGGACGTGATTCGGCGGGAGGAGCCGAAGACGGACGCGGCAATCAGAACGCGACCGCCGCGCAGCAAACTTCCGCGACCGCCGTCGCGTGAGCGCGCACGGCCGACCAAGGCGCGTAAAGAATTAGGTTCACTAACACACACAAGGGAGGAGTCAAGGATGGCAGACGAAAAGAATACGAATCAGGATAAAAGCATGGGCGCGGCAGCCGGCGCGAACGCCGGATCGCCACAGCGGCAGCCCCCTGATGTAAAAGAGCAGAGATGCGGGCCGCAAGCCGATCAGATCAGCGGAGAAACACAGAAGGGCGCCCCCAATCAGGAGATGAAGAATAAAAATCCACAGGGAAATAAGCCCGACAGAAATCAGAGCGCGCGGAAGAAAAGGTGATGCTTTTTAAGTTATTGCAGACAGCGGTTCGACGTGTAAGGTGTGTCGAACCGCTGTCCGCTTAGCCGCCGTCTGATTGACCGCCCTGGAGCTCATCTTCTGAAAACACCAAACCGGCCGCCACTTCATCCGAGAGGCGCTCCCATCCTTTCGGCGTGCTCCTGAAGCTCTCAGCCGAAGCGGGAGCAAACGCCGTTCGTTCGGGTTGCCATGAATAGCGCTCGACGTTGATGTGCGGGTACGCGATCCTGATTAAGTTAAACGAATTGGGCTCACCACGGCCGCGCGTCGACGTGGCCGTGCCGGCCTGGATGACCAGCGCCGAGTGATCGTTAAGCTGATAGCGCGCGGCCGTGTGTCCCAGGTGGCTGACGTGCAAGTGGCCTGCCAGGAGCAGATCGGCGCCACAGTCGGCCAGTGTCTCCATCGCCAGGCGCGCGCGCCCCACCAGATCCTTCTCATCATGCCCCTCGGGAATGTCGAAGGGGTGATGGGTAACGATGATTTTGGTTACGTGGTCGGCGAAAGGACAGAGCTTCTCGCGTATCCTCGCGACCTGCTGTTCATTGATGCGTCCGTCTTTGATGGTGAGCGAACGCGCGGTGTTGATTCCTAAAATGGCGATTTCCTGATCAGCGTAAAACGGCTCAAGATCATCCGTAATATATCGTTGGTATTTATCGAGCGGTTGAAGAAAGCGCGCGAAGATATTGTAGAGCGGCACATCATGATTGCCGGGCACGATGATCTGCGGTGAGGGGAGTTCATCCAGAAAAGCGCGCGCCTCTTTGAACTGTTCCGCACGGGCGCGCTGTGTCAGATCGCCCGAAACAACGACCACATCCGGCTTGATCCGCTCGACGCTCGCGATGAGCGGATCGATGATCGCTTCGTCAATGCGCCCGAAATGCAGGTCCGAGAGATGTATGAGTGTGCGCATGGGAGACATCCTCCATTCTTTACGCGAAGCGGAAAGATTGATGGTAAGCGTACATCAGTCAGCTTTCACCATTCAGCTAAGATAAAGAAGCGCGCGCCTCCTGCCCCCGGCGCAGCCCGGCACGCGCGCCAGCAACGATCCACACCACACCTGACCGGCTGACCGCTGATCGCTTTCGATCATAAGAGAAGGGGCGAGCATCCGCGTCTGGCGCGATGCTCGCCCGTCTTGTCGCCTCTCTACCGCGTTAGAGCTCTGGCGCTTGCGATGGATGCTACATCCCTTGCTCGTTTACATCCGCCGATCACAGGTTAAGATGCGCTGTAATTCGTGTTCTCGCTTGTGCCATAGGCTACAGCACGTTGCTGAGCATCGCGATTGGCTTCGGTCGTGGCAGCCTGCGTTTCATCGGTCGCGGCCGTCTGGGCCCGCGCGCTGGTCGTCTGTTTCTCCAGGGTGGAGCGCTGCGCGACCTCCCGCTGCGTCGAAAGGTCAATCCCGATCAGGTCCTTAAGCTTGCCGAGCAGCGCCGGCACGACCACGGTCTGCGCCGTCCGGGAGAGTTCTTCGACGAAGCGATCTCCGAGCGAGTAGAGCTCCGTCTCAAGCCGATCGTAGGCCTTGGTTTCCTTGAATCGGTCGATAATCGTCGGTTTCGGCGGCTCCATCGCGGCCTCCGCGTTGTAGTTGCTGCTGCTGCCGGACAGGGAGGATCTTATCTCGGGCGCTGGCGACGGGGGTTTACCCGTCTGGCTGCTCCGCTCATAGGCGGAGGAACCATATGCGCCGCCCGTCACGGCCTGTGCGGCGTAACCGCGAGATGCCGCCGGAAGAATGCTCTCCGACGATGCTCGGGCGGCGGACGCGATTTCAGGCACCTCGTATGTATCGGCGGCTTCGTAGTAATCCTGATCAGTATCGCGATTCCTGCCGAGCGCCCCGCCGACGCTGTAACCGAAGATGAGGCCGACGCCAAGGGCGCCAGCACTGAAAGCGGCCGGACGACGCCGAAATTGTTCACGCCAATCGAGCGCTTCGTTGATGCTTTCTCTGACGTTTTGATATTGGTTTGCCACAGTATCCTTAATCTCTGTCACGGTTTGCGTAATGGATTCGCGCGCTTCTTCCATGCGACGCTGAAGCTCTGCCTTGGTCGCGTCTTCATCGGTATGTGGTTCGCGCGCGCGCGCCAGCCCTACATTTCGTTCTTCAGCCATTGCTTATCCTTTCTGAGTTCCTCAAGACTTCTGTGCGGCACGGCGGTGCGCGCCGCCAGACGATTCTTCATCACAACGACCAGAATACCGCCGATTATGAGATAGACCGCGCCGGTAATGATAAACCCAAGCGCATAATTGAGCGCCTCCTGATCAAAAGTAAACAGGGTGGATACCAAAAATGCTATCGCCACGTTCAAGAGCGCGAAACCGATCGCCGCGATAACCGCGCCGACCGCAATCATCGCGCCGCTTCGCGCATAGACGGCAGCGTCTTCCTTGAACTCAACTTTCACCAGGCTCAGCTTGGTGTCCATCAACTTCATGACGTCGTCGCCCAGACGTCCGAACAACGCAGGGAGACTTTCGAGGTCAGCCTGTGAAGCAGTTGCCGGTACGGCGGCCGTCGTTCTCTCCAAATCGGCCATTAATTCCTTACCTCCCCTATCGGTGCTCAAGCGGTGACGCTCCCTCTCGACCTCCCCATGCAGACGAGGAGGCCGAGCGTCCGCCGATTTTGTTGCGCTCAGCGTCGGCTGCCACGAAGCAAAAGCCCGATGACGAATCCGGCCGCGGCGGAAATCAAAAGCGCCTGACCGGGTTTCTGCCGCGCGTATTCCCGCGCTTCTTCGGTGACCTGGCTGAAATCTTTACTCTGGAGGTCTTTGATCCGATCACCAACTACCGATACCTTGTCGGTCACATATTCTCTGGCCTGGGTGGCGGCGTCGGCGATCTTCTGGCCATATTCCTGCGCCTGCGCGCTGAGACCCTGCGCCGTCGCCGTGGCCGTGCCGGTGCCCTGTCCGCCCGGCTGGCTGCCGCCGCGGGTCATGCTCGTCCCGGACGTGTCGCGAGTGGTACCGGCATCGGTGGCGCCGGTGCCTGCGCCACCCGTCGTGGGCATCGATGTGTTCGGTGAATCATTGGAACTTCTATTCTGTGACATTCTCGTAGTCTCCTTCAGTGTTTAAGTTGTGAATTAGTGGTAGCGCTAAACGGAAGAGCGTTTGCGAGAGCCGCTCCAACAATATTCGCTTTACCCGCGACGAACGTGCAAACAACGTGCCGGTAACACGCGCGCGCGCGCGAGGCATATAAAAGTGCCCCGAACGCCGACGCCATCACCTGCGCGCCCGCCACCTCCCATTCATCTTGTTGCGAAAAGGTACGCGCCAGAATAGCACAAGGTCGGGAACAGTACATCCCGGCAGGCCATCTTTCGGGAACCTTCTTGACACCGCCGGCGTATTCTGGTAAGTAAGTACTTACTTTCGACACTCGAGAGGGTAAGGACGACATAATTATTGATGAGCAAGCAACTGGAACTACGGAAACCCGGACACGCGCCAGCGGCGGCGTCCTCGCCGCGGATGGCGGGCGGGGCGCGGCGGCAGCAGATCGTGGATATTGCGATGCGCCTTTTCTCAGAGCGCGGCTTTCGCGGCACGACGACCAAAGAGATCGCGCAGGCGGCCGGGGTTTCCGAGGCGATCATATTTCGCCATTTCGCGACGAAGGAAGACCTCTACACGGCCATTATTGATCACAAAGCCTGTGCCGGCGGGATGGCCGATATGAATCACCCGGTGACGGAAGCGATCATGTGCGCGGTGGACGAGGCGGTCGCGCAAAAGGATGACCGCGCCGTCTTTGAGGGGATCGCCGCGGCGATGATGGAGCATCACCAGAAGGACCCCGAATTCTTACGTCTCCTACTCTATTCCGCGCTTGAAGGGCATCAGCTGGCGCAAATGTTCTGGGACAGAAACGTGCGCCAGATGTATGAATCTTTAGGCGCCTATATCCTCGAGCGCCAGCGCGACGGAGCGTTTCGCGAGGTCGATCCGCGCATCATCGTGCGCGCCCTTCTCGGAATGATCACGCATCATTCGCTGAATAATACTTTGTGGGATACCTCGCGCCAGTTGCTCGATATAACGGATGAGCATGCCGCGCGCGAATTTACGGAAATCTTGCTGAAAGGCGTCACTACCACGATCACGGGCGCCGCTCTCGCCGAGCGCCGGCGTCGCTCCGGTAGGGGCGAGACAGGCAGTAAACGCACCACGGGAAGCACACGCGGCAAAAAGAAGAAATAAAGTACTTATCATGTCTCTCCAACGAAACATCAGGCTACCCTTCGTGCTGCTCCTGCTCGGAGCGCTTGGCCTCGGAAGTCTCTCGGCGTGCAGTGGTTCGCGTGCCAACTCGAAGAAGAAGGAAGCGGCCGCGGCGGCTACTGCGGCAACCGCTGCGGTGGCCGTTGACGTAACCATCGCGCCGGCCATCAGGCGTGAGATGCCGCGCTTCATCGAAGCGACGGGGAGCCTCGCCGCCGATGAGCAGACGGACGTCGCACCGCCGGTCGGCGGACGCGTCGTCGCCGTCGGCGTTGATCTTGGCAGCTATGTCCAGCGCGGCGCGCCGCTCATCCGGTTGGATGACGCGGACGCGCGGCTTCGTCTCGAACAGGTGCAGGCCCAGGCCGCGCAGGCCCAGGCCGCCATCCGGCAGGCCGAAGCGCGCATCGGTCTACGCCCCGGCCAGCCATTTGATCCGACGCGCGTCGCTGAGGTCGGCTCGGCGCGCGTGGCGTTGGATTTAGCTGAGAAGCAGTTGCGCCGCTACGAGCGTTTGATCGAATCGGGCGATGTGGCGCGCGCCGACTATGATCAGCAGAAGGGGCAACGCGACCAGTTACGCGAGCAGTATGAGGCGGCGCTGGCGCAGGCGCGTCAATCATACGCCGGCGTTGAGACGGCGCGGGCCGCCGCGCAGGCCGCCGCCGCGCAGGTCGCGCAGGCGCGCAAAGCCATCGCGGATGTCGTAGTGTATGCGCCGATCAGCGGCTATGTGGCGGAGCGCCCGGCTGATGTCGGCGAGTACGTCTCACCGACGTCGAAGGTCGCCACCATCGTGCGCACCAACCCCTTGCGCCTGCGCATCGATATACCCGAGCAGGCGATTGCCACGGTACAAGCCGGTCAGAGCGTCTCGGTCGCCGTCAGCACTTATCCGGAACGATCTTTCAGCGGACGCGTCGCGCGCATCTCGCCGAATTTGACCGCCGCTTCGCGCACGCTCACGGTTGAAGCGGAGATCGAGAACGGCGACGGGTCATTGAAACCGGGACAGTTCGCCACCGTGCGTATTGCGCAGCCGACGTCCGATCCGGCCGTGCTGGTGCCCGCGCGCGCCGTGCGGATAGAAGGCAGTACGAATCGCGTTTTTGTGATCAATGATGGGCGCGCCGAACAACGCCTCGTCCAACTGGGGCAGACGGAAGGTGACCTCGTCGAGATCAAAAGCGGCGTCGCGGCCGATGAACTTGTAGCGACGAGCAACGTCGAGGCCCTAACCGATGGTGCGCCCGTCAGGCAATAGTAGTCGAGAGTCGGGAGTCGGGAGTCTGAAGTCGAAAGCAACTATCACTTCAGCACTCCGACTCCCGACTTCAAACTTCAGACTTCAGACTTAATTTTATGCAGAAACTGGCTGAAATTTGCGTTCGCCGTCCGGTCTTCGCGACGATGCTGATTCTGTCGCTGACGGTGGTCGGAGCCTTCTCATTCTTCTCGCTCGGCGTCGACCTCTTTCCGAAGATTGATTTTCCGACGATCACCGTGACGGTGATCAATCCCGGAGCTTCTCCGCGCGAGATCGAGACCGAAATCACAGACAAGATCGAGGCGGCGGTCAATACGATCAGCGGCATCGATGAACTACGCTCGACATCCGTCGAAGGCGCCTCGCAGGTCTTCATCACGTTCCTCCTGGAGAAGAATGCGGATGTCGCCGCACAGGAGGTGCGCGATAAGGTTAACCTGATCGTGCCCGATCTGCCGGAGACATCCGAAGAGCCGATCGTGCAGAAGCTCGACACGGACGCGGCGCCGGTCCTGCGGATCGCCGTCTCGGCGCCCCGCTCGCTTCGCGAAGTGACCGACATCGCCGACAAACAGATCAAGAAGCGTATCGAAAACATCAACGGCGTCGGACAGGTGCAGGTCATCGGCGGCCGTGAGCGCGAGATACA
The DNA here is from genome assembly GCA_031406255.1 of Pyrinomonadaceae bacterium. Taxonomy (GTDB): domain Bacteria; phylum Acidobacteriota; class Blastocatellia; order Pyrinomonadales; family Pyrinomonadaceae; genus JANOGZ01. The sequence continues at coordinate 15,468 of JANOGZ010000605.1, forward strand.
GGTCCGGGTTGATCCCGACAAAATGCGCGCTTACAACGTGACGGTCGCGGAAATCGCGGCGGCCGTGCGCATGCAGAACATGGAGATGCCCGGCGGGCGCGTGGATGAAGGCATGCGCGAATTGACGGTGCGGACGATGGGCCGCATCGCCGACCCGGCAGACTTCAATAACATCGCGATCGCGACGCGCGGCGCGTATGTCGTCAAATTGAGCGATGTGGGCTACATCGAGGACGGCGCGGAGGAGCAGCGCACGTCGGCGCTTTTAAACGGCCAGCCGGCGGTCACGCTCGTCGTCTCGAAGCAGTCGGGACAGAACACCGTCGCCGTCGCCGATGCCGTCAAGGAACGGCTCGCCGAGATTCGGCCGACGCTGCCCCAGGGCGTGCGCGCCGAGATCGTCGGCGATCAGTCGATCTTCATTAAAGCGGCGGTCGAATCCATTCAGACGCACCTGATCGAGGGCGGAGTACTCGCCGCCATCGTCGTTTTCATCTTTCTGTGGAACATCCGCACCACGCTCATCGCGGCGATCGCCATCCCGACCTCGATCATCGCGACCTTCGGCCTGATGGCCGCGATGGGTTACACGCTCAATCAAATCACGATGCTTTCACTGACGTTGATGGTCGGTATCGTGATCGATGATGCCATCGTGGTGCTGGAGAATATCTATCGGTTTATCGAAGAGAAGGGGATGCCGCCCTTTCAGGCGGCGATCGAGGGAACGCGCGAGATCGGGCTCGCCGTGATGGCGACGACCCTCAGCTTGCTGGCGGTGTTCCTCCCGGTGGGATTTATGGGCGGCATCGTCGGACGCTTCATGTCTTCGTTCGGCCTGACCTCATCGTTTGCGATCGGCGTTTCGCTGATCGTCTCATTCACGCTGACGCCGATGCTCGCCGCGCGCCTCATCAAGCGGCGCAGAGTTCTGCTTCCGGCGACGACGGGCAGCGAGCCGACGCCGGAGGCGGGTGACGCCTCGGCGCTCGTCGCGGACGAATCGCGCGTCATTGCCGGAGAGCCGGAGAGAGACCCGGATGAAACAGGTCGGGACATCGTCGAGAACGCCCTGCCGCCGCACATCGGAGCCGGGGATGAAGCGCCGCCGGCGGCGGGACACGGTTCCAAAGAGTCACGCTTCTATCGTCCGATTGATCGAACGTATACGAAGATGCTGCGGTGGTCGATGGCGCATCGCGGGGCGGTCGTCGGTCTCTGCCTGCTGGTGGTCCTGAGCATCGTGCCGCTCTTTATGTTCATCGGTAAAAACTTCTTACCGGTCGATGACCAGTCGGAATTCGAAGTCACGGTGCGCGCTCCGGAAGGCTCTACGCTGGCGGCCACCTCGGCGCTCGTCGAGCGCATCGCCGCCGACTTGCGGCAGCTTCCCGGCGTCACCGATACGCTGACGACCATCGGCGGCGGACAGCAAGAGCTCGTCAACAGCGCTTCGATCTACGTTAAGCTCACGCCGATCGAAGAGCGCGACGCCGCGCAGATCGAGCTGATGTCAGAAGCGCGCGAATCGTTGACGAGATATCCGAAAGAACTGCGCACCGGCGTGCAGCAGGTGGCGGCGATCTCCGGCGGCGGCTTTCGCAACGCGGACGTCCAGTATGTGATCAGCGGCCCGGATTTGCAGAAGCTGACGGCGTATTCGGAAGAACTGCTGGCGAAAATGAAGACGATTCCCGATGTGGTCGACGCCGACTCTTCACTGATCGTCGGCAAACCGGAGCTGCGCGTGGAGATCGACCGTGCGCGCGCCGCTGACCTGGGAGTGCGGGTCGGCGACATCGCACAGGCGCTGAATACGCTGGTCGCCGGGCAAAAAGTTTCGACCTTTAACGAAGGCACGGATCAGTACGACGTGCGCGTGCGCGCCGTCGGAGAGTCGCGCGCCAGCGCGGAAGGGATCGCGCGGATGATCGTCTCTTCGTCGAAGCTCGGCTGGGTGAGTCTGGATAATCTGGTGCGGATCGAGGAGGGGTCGGGGCCGTCGGCCATCGAACGTCTCAACCGGCAGCGCCAGGTGATTCTATCGGCCAACGTCAAGCCGGGCGGCTCACAGGCGGCGGTGACCGAGCAGATGAATCAATTCGCCGGCGAGATGAAACTCGACCCCGGATACACGACCGGCCTCGCCGGACGCTCGAAAGAGCTCGGGCGCGCCGGCTACTACTTCATGCTTGCGTTCGCGCTGTCGTTCATCTTCATGTACATGGTGCTGGCGGCGCAGTTTGAGTCGTTCATTCACCCGATCACGATCCTTTTGACGCTCCCGCTGGCGATCCCCTTCGGCATCGTGTCGCTGCTGGTGCTCGGACAAACCGTCAATATCTTCTCCGGACTCGGCCTGCTGCTCCTGTTCGGCGTGGTTAAGAAGAACGCGATCTTGCAGATCGACCACACCAACGCGCTGCGCGCGCAGGGCCTGGAACGCTTCGATGCCATCATCCAGGCGAATCGCGATCGCCTCCGGCCGATTCTGATGACGACCATTGCGCTCGTCGCGGGAATGCTGCCGCTCGTTGTTTCGAGCGGGCCGGGATCGGGAACCAACAGATCGATCGGCGTACTCGTGGTCGGTGGCCAGTCTCTCTGCCTGCTGCTGACGCTTCTCGCCGTGCCGGTTTTTTATTCGCTCTTTGATGATCTGGGCCGCAGCCGCGTCTGGGGACGCCTCGGCGCACGCCTCAACGGTGGTTTTGCGTGGGCGCGCCGCGGCACGGCGACCGCCGCCGGATCCATCTTCAGCATGTTCGGTCGGCAGTAATGGAGGGAACGGGTGCGTGCTCATGACCGCTCCTGATTCGCACGCGGTGGATTATTCACCCTCGAACGTATTTATCGGTTAAGAGATATGTTTCAAAGCAGACATCATTTTGGGATCAAGTTGCTGACGGCGTTGATCGTGTTCTCCAGTGTCGCGACGCCGCTGCGCGCCTCAGGACAACAGCCCGGCGGGCCGTCTGTCGGTTCAAGCGCGCCCTTTAACCCTGCGCCATCGGCTAACACGACGATTCCGCAGCAGCCTGTCGGCACTCCACCCGCGGCGAGCGGCGCCGCGCCGCAGACCGCGCCATCGGCCAACACGCCGCCGGGACAATCTGCGCCGCCGCCGACGAACGCGCGCCCGCTGACGCCGGACGCGCAAACCCAGCAGAGCGTCCGCCCGGCGCCGCAGACCGAACAGCAGGGGCAGGATAATGCGGTGGCCCCAACTGTAACGTCGGCACCGCAATCTGCGTCGCCGCTTTCGAACCCCGTCGTGCCGACGGATGCATCTTCTCCGCCACAGGGGCCGACGATCGCCGCGCCGCAGACTCCGCAGCGGCCGCCGGGCCGTGAAAGCGTCGCCTCGCCCGCACCCGCGGAACTGCCCGCCGTGCCGACGGTCGCGCCCGAATTTCGCGCTGATGACGCGCCGCTTCCGGAACTGGGGCGGGTCGGCGTTGATATGGCGGAGCAGCGACCGCTCACCATGCGCGAGGCGATTGAACTGGCGCTCGCCAACAATAAAGATATCGAGGTGGCGCGCCAGAATGTTCGCGTCGCCGAGTTTGATCTGCAGGGCGCGCGCGGCGTCTATGATCCGCGCCTCGGTTCGTTCTCCTACTACGAACGGACGGAAACGCCCACCGCCAGTTTCTTAAGCGGCGGCACCGGTAGCGCCGTGACCCAGTCGAGCTATACGGGGACGCTCCGGCTCGAGGGACTGGCGCCGCGCGGCGGCGGCGGTTATCGCGTCGACTTTTCGAGCATTCGCCTGACGACCGATAACCAGTTTGTGGCGCTCAACCCGCAGTATCCGACGGCGCTCACTTTCAATTACACGCAACCGCTGCTGCGCGGCTTCCGCTTCGATCAGAACAGGCGGCAGATCGAGATTGCGAAGAAAAATTTATCGGTCACCGATGTGCAGTTTCGCCAGCGTGCGATCGAAACCATCACGAACGTGCAGCGCACCTACTGGGATCTCGTTTTCGCTCTGCGAAACCTGCAGGTCCAACGCGATGCGGTCAAGGATGCGCGCGCGCAGCTGGAGCACAACAAACGCCTGGTTGGTGAAGGGTTCCTCGCGCCCATTGATGTGGTGGCGGCCGAAGCGCAGGTTTCGGGGTTCGAGCAGAGCGTCTACACGGCGCTGGATGATGTCGGGCGCGCGGAAAATAATCTGAAAAATCTGATCGCGGAGAACCGCCAGTCGCCGCTGTGGAATGTCGCGCTGGTGCCGACGGATGAGGTCGAGGTACGTCCGCCCGTGATCGCCCTGCCGGAAGCGATGGAGGCGGCGCTCAAAGCGCGCCCGGAGCTACAGCAGGCGGATGTGGCGCGCGAGATCAACGAACTGGACCAGCGTTTTGCGCGCGAACAGGCACGGCCGCAAGTTGACCTCGTCGCCAGCTACGGACTGGTCGGACTCGCCGGATCGGTCGACACCGCGCGCGGCGGAGCCAATCCGTTGACGGCCTCGACGGCGCAGTTGCGTGAGCGGATCAACGAACTCTCGCGCCTGAGCGGTCTGTCACCGCTCCCCGAACCGTCGGCGCAGACGATCTCGGACGTGCTCACCGGCGGTTACGCTCAGTCGCTGCTGAATCTCACCGCCAATCGTTTTACCAATTTCCGTGTCGGTGTGCAGGTCAACCTGCCGCTGCGCAATCGCACGGCCGAAGCGCAACTCGGCCGCACGCTCGTCGAAAAAGAGCGCATCGCCACACAGCGCGAGCAGTTGGAGCAGTTGATTCAGGTCGACGTGCGCAACTCTCTGCAACTCGTCCGCACGGCCGGGTCGCGCCTGCGCGCGGCGGCGGCCGCGCGCGGCGCTTCCGAGCAGCAGTATGCGAGCGAGCAGAGGAAATTTGAGGCCGGACAGTCAACCTTCTTTCTCGTGCTCGAACGGCAGACCGCGCTCGCGACGGCCCGCGGTAACGAGCTGCGCGCGCAGACGGAACTCAATAAGGCCGTGGCGGAACTACAGCGCGCCACGGGAAATGCGCTGGAAGAAAACAAGATCGTGGTGCGTGTGCGTTGAAGATGTCTCCCTCCTCAACGCATCGCATGACGCGAGGGCGACGTCGGGGGGCGTCGCCCTTTCTCTTTGTGCGCCCGGCAGGGCGCTCTTACTTGGGAGTGAAAGTCTCCTACGAACCCGACAGGGGGAATCGTTAGCTGAACGGCAAGGGTGTCCATCGCGAGGTGGAATCTGAAGGAAGCCGGAGGCAAAACGCTGGCCTGACGAACAGAAATCGCATATGAGGCGTGCACGCTGGATGAGAGGGCAAAGATACTCAAAGTCCGATACCTGTCCGGAAAGCGTGTCCGTAAATGCGGCGGGCATAAGCGTGAAGGTGAGAGCGCATTACCCGGGGAGATCTGTCAGCTTGTCACGGACTACCGCCACCGAGAGGTGACGGGAAGAGTTGGCAGAAGTCAGCCGAGGGCATAGTAGGTCCACGACCGGACTGAAGGCCCGAACGTGAAGTCACGGACTGGAGACTTGAATTTCGATGACCAACGGAGACGCAGCAAGGAGAGCTGAGACGCTCGAATCCCACCCGGAGGGTAGCCGACGGAATTGGCGAGAGGAAGGCTTGGGAGCGTCAAAGGTCACGGCAAGGAGAGAACACTCTACTCAGAAGAAAGCGAGCCGTTGCAGCCCGCAGGGGTCGAATTTATTTACTGCTGACTCAACTGCGCTATCTTCAGTGGACTTCATGAACCGCCGTATACGGAACCGTACGTACGGTGGTGTGGGAGGACGGGAGCCGCGAGGCTCCCTCCTACCCGATCCATCGGATCAGGTGACGCGCTCACGCCAAAGAGTTGACAGTCTCCGCGCGGGGCGTTTACCTTCTGCCTGCGGCGTCTCTCAGTTCCGAGAGCCGTCACCGCGAGGGGCACACGATGACCGCGTGCGTCCTCACTATCCGCCACCCCACTTGCCAGCCATATTTCGTTTAGAGGCCAACATGAGAACGAAACTGCCCCTCCTGCTCGTCTTCTCGCTCCTCATGGCGCACCCCTTCGGAGCGCAAACGCAAGATCGAAGAATACAGTCGGCGATAGATGACAAAGCAGCGGGACCGTCATCTCCCGGTCGCTATCACGCCCTCGTCATCGGCAACAACGCCTACACGAGCCTCCCGCGCCTGAAGACCGCCGAGGCGGACGCGCGCGGGGTGGCCGCGCTGCTGAAGGACTTCTACGGCTTCGAGACGAAACTCCTCTTGAACGCCACGCGCGGGCAGATCATGTCGGCGTTCAACTCCTACCGGCGCGCGCTGGAGCCGGGCGCGAACCTGCTCGTCTACTATGCCGGCCACGGCTTCAACGACCGCGACGCGGACAAGGCATACTGGCTGCCCGTGGACGCCGGGCGCGACGACACCTCGAACTGGATCAT
>JANOGZ010000608.1:0-1989 GCA_031406255.1 Pyrinomonadaceae bacterium
CTTGCCCGCTCCCAGATCGTTCACTGCCAGGAAGGCAGCGAACAGTGCGATGCCCATGCCACATATCACATCAAATTTCTTGCCCTGCTTCTCCGGCTCAGACTCTGCCACTGATATCCCATCAGTAATTTCTGCACTCATGAACTGTCCCTCCTCCTGCACGGGATTAATTCGCTAACTTAATCCCAACCGCGGCAAATATGGCTAGCCCCACACTTATGACACCGTTTGGGTACGATGAGGAACTCGCTTCGGACCGCGTATCCATGAAACGACTGCCGCGTGAACCTGAGGCTGATGTAGCGCCTGCGGATCCAGACACTGTTACCGATATTACTATAATGGCGGGAACCCATGTAGGGAATTCCGAGGAATGTCCATCAGTAATACAAACATTAATACCCAGGCGCTCGTGAGGATTACGAACGCCGGGAACAATATTCTCTTGAGCCGTGGGTCTTTAGTTCCGAATAGAACGTAGAAGTTTGCCGTGGCAAGGGCCGCCCGGATTCCAAAGTAAATGTATCGTGTCCCTTCGGTGATGCGGCTTGAGAAAGGTCTGAGCTTCTGCTACAGGTGCATACCCTGCTTGCCGCAAAGCCCGATCGTCACATCAGCGGGGACGGCTTCCTTGAACTGGATCGCGGCAGGTGGCGGTCCCGATCATAGCGCGGCTGCTCGTGTTCGGGCACAATCTCTTCCGGACACTCTGCGGCCCACTCCTGCCGCTCATCTTCGTTGGCATAATACTTCAGGTAGGTCAAAGTATCCGCGGCGCTTCCACTTCCAATGAGATCAAGGTGGTAACTGAAGTCGCTATCCTCGGGCGGCAGCACCGCTTCCTCTCGCAGTGTCTCACTCCACAGATGCACATACAGTTCACGATCACTCAAATGGTCGGTATGCTCCAGATAAATACCCTGCAGAAAAAGCCCATCGATCACCTCCCACAACTTGGCCGAGAGTTGCCCCTCATCCAACTCATCCGGCGACGGCACAGATATGCCAGCTTGGACGAGCACCTCAAGCAGTGGGATCCGCTTTGTCTGCGCGAAAGCCACGACGTGCTCCCAGAACTCTTCTTCAATTTCCGACGAACAATGCTCCGCCTCGATTGAGATCATCTCCTCGCCAGAGAGTTCTGCGGCTTGCTGCTTCAGTTGCCGGATGCGAACTTCTCGCCATTCCTCTTGCTCTTCATCACGTCGGTCATCCGCCGCCATCTAATCTCCTTTTTTCACCCTTTTCGGCACCACAGCGTGACGCTGCCATCGCTCTGCCTCTATCGTATCTTCCATCAATTCTATTGTGGAGGACTCATGCATGCTCACTGCCAATGACGATCTCGCTCGCTCGCGCCATGCTTTCGAAGATTGGAGAGTCAATCGCAGAGGCCGTACCCGGATCCCACCTGAGCTTTGGGAAAAAGCCGTCTCGTTGCTCGATCACCACCCGATCACCCGTGTCGCCCGCGAACTGCACCTCGATCCGACCGAACTTCGCAAACGCCGGCTGGCCTCACACCAGCCGCTTGCGCCTGACAACTCGCCGGCACCTCAAGAAATTGAGGTGCGTGCCTCCGGTCTCAGTTCCGAGACCGGCTCAACTCTCCCATCCGATCCTGCTCCGCCGCGCCTACCCACAGAAGCGGCCTGGCGTCTGCAGATCGAACGCGCCGATGGTCATCGCCTCACTCTTTCTGTGCCTTCATCCGAGTGGCCGCACGTCGAAGCGCTCTACTCATTATTCCTGCGTGCATAGGCGATGATCCAGCTCGTCCCGCAACTCAAGATCTTACTGAAGCGTGCGCGTAATTAGCCGGGGGGCAGAAATCGCTTGATTCCTGCAATCATGGGGACATGTGCCAACATAGTTCCCATGCCCCCGACCACCTGTTGCTCTTAGTCCAACAGGCCAGAGCAAAGTACATAGAGTCAGCCGTCGCGCGCAAGCCCGGTCGCCCCTGGACCTATTCGGGGTTGTCGTTCC
>JANOGZ010000632.1:0-3240 GCA_031406255.1 Pyrinomonadaceae bacterium
CTGATCCAAAGCCCGGGTCATCCGACGGCGGAACAGATCAGCGCGGATCTGAACCGGCGCTTTCCACGCGCCTCCCGAGCGACCGTCTACAACACGCTCAACGCGCTGCGCGATGCGGGTCTCATCCATGAAATTTACATGGATGATCGGGTCGCGCGCTATGATGCAAATATCGAAGATCACCATCACTTTATCTGCCGCGTGTGCGACAGATTGGAAGATGTCTCGCGGGAGCGTATCGGCCCCCTCTCGCGCTGTGATCTGGGACCGGGCTACCGTGTCGAGAACCATACGGTCGTGATGCGTGGCGTGTGCGCCGCCTGCGACCGGCGAAAGAAACAATCAAAAGTTTGACTTCAACGGAGGGGAAATACGAGACATGCCTAAGAGCAATGCGAAGAGTAATACGAAGAATGATGTCGGAGCCGAAGTGAGAGCGATGCCGATCAATATCGGGATCAATGAAGGAGACAGGCGTGATATCGCCGAAGGGTTGTCCCGCCTGCTCGCAGATACCTATACGCTGTATCTCAAGACGCATAATTTTCACTGGAATGTGACGGGTCCGATGTTCCAGACGCTCCATCTGATGTTCGAGCAGCAGTATAACGAGCTGGCGTTGGCGGTGGATCTGGTCGCCGAGCGGATACGCGCTCTGGGATTCCCCGCACCGGCCAGCTACAGGGAATTCTCCAAGCTCAGTTCGATCAGCGAGGAAGATGGCGTACCGAGCGCACAGGAGATGATTCGCTCGCTGGTGACGGGGCAGGAGACGGTAGTGCGCACGGCGCGCTCGATATTTCCCGTCGTCGACGGCGCGCAGGACGCGCCGACGGCCGATCTCCTCACAGAGCGCATGCAAGTCCACGAGAAAACCGCGTGGATGTTAAGAAGCCTGCTCGCCGAAGAAGGAGAGGCGGCTGCATTATCGCAGAGGAAAAGTGCGTAGGAGATAATGTTGTCCGCAGCTTTATATTCTTCGCCGTCGTGGTTTTAGCTTCGGGCCGTCATTACTTCGGCGGGGACGCGCACCGCTTCATGCTCCGCGGGCGCCCCGAACACCGTCGGATGAAGAATACGCGCGAGGATTTCCGCGCCGTCGACGACACGCGGCCCCGGGCGGCTAAAGTAAGAAGTGGCATCCACGGCCCACACCGCGCCGTTCCGGACGGCGGGAAGATCATTCCAGCCTTCTGGCATATGCGCTTTCGGCAGGGCGCGCAGGATATCTTCCTTGTAATAACCGCACGGAATAAGCACGATCACTTCCGGCGCGTAACGCTGAATCTCCTCGGCCGTCGTGGGGAGCGAGCGTTCGCCGGCGCGACCGAAAGCATGATCTCCTCCGGCGAGCGCGACTTGTTCGGGCACCCAGTGGCCGGGCGCGAATGGCGGCTCGAGCCATTCGAGCATCAGCGTCCGCGGGCGCCGTTCGGCATCGGCGAGCGCGACGGAGAGCGCATCAAGACGCGCGGCGAGCCGCGCGGTCAATGCTTCTGCTTCCGCTTCTCTTCCCGTCAGCTCTCCGACGGTGCGAATGTTGGCGAGGATGTCGGCGAGCGTGTTCGGCTCCAGCGAGACGACCTCTATGTCTTCAGCCTCGAATATACGCGCCGCCGCCCGCTTGACCGTCTGATAGCTGACGGCGCATACGTCGCACAACTCCTGCGTCAGGATCAAGTCCGGCCGGAGCGCGCGCAGGGCGGTTTCATCAAGATCATAGATCGAGCCGTGGCCGTCGAGTTGCGTGCGGACGGCATGATCAATTTCGGCGCTCGTCATCGTCTCATGAGAGATGCGACTCGCCGTCAGCTTCGGCAAACTCGTCACCGGAGGCGGATAATCGCACTCGTGCGTGACGCCGACCAACGCGTCTTCCAACCCCAGCGCGCACACGATCTCCGTCGCCGATGGCAGCAGCGAGACGATGCGCTGCGCCGGCGTATTCCTGGTCATGACGTTTTCAGCTTCCTTTGGCAGGGCACGGACTCCGCAGTAACCCGCGATTTACGTTTTCTAAAAGATCAGGGATATTAGAACCACAGATTGCAGATCCGCAATCAGCGATCAGGGATTTTCCATCCGTCGGCGATTACACACGTCGTCTCAACATGAGTTGCGCCTGAGAGATTTGCGCAGGCGCGTCGGCGGTGTCAAGAATCTCTCACGCGCCCGCCGAAAATTCGCGCGCGAAGGGCGCCCTTCCGGCAATTTTTCTTGACGGATGGACGCCCCGCACGCTCCTTCTTCGGCCTTCCATCTTTGGTGCTCGCCCGGACGACGCGCTACAATCGGTTTCCATAGTCTCAACCGACTCAAGCCTGGATTACGAAAAGAGGGATTTGATGCAGGATAAGCCGACCGATGTCCTGACCACGCAACCAAACGGCGCGCCGCTCAAGCCGATCACACAGGTGCTGCTCGATCGTCGCGCGACCAGCCATTTCAAGCCTGAGGAGGTGCCGGAAGAAGCGCTCGAAGCGATCCTCAGGTTCGGGACGCAGGCTCCCTCCGGTTATAATCTTCAGCCGTGGCGTTTCATCGTCGTGCGCGATGAGGAGAACCGCAAGCGCCTGCAAAAGGTGGCTTTCAACCAGCCGAAGGTCGCCGAAGCGCCCGTCGTGATCATCGCCATCGGGATGAAAGAAGAATGGAAGAAGCGCGCCGATGAAGTCTTTCGCGAGGGCGCCGAGCGCGGCGCGGGCAAAAAGGAGGCGGTCGATCAATACCTGCAGCAGGCTCTCGGGTTTCTCTCGCAGATGCCGATGGATGTGTGGGTCAATCGCCATACGATGATCGCCCTGACGACGATGATGCTCGTCGCCGAGGCGTATGGCTTCGACACCGCGCCGATGGAAGGGTTCGATGCGGCGGGAGTCAAACGCGAGTTCGGCATCCCCGACGAAGCCGAGGTCGTCGCGCTCCTCGCCATCGGCCGGATGGCGCAGCCCGACAAACCTTATCCCGGCCGTTTCGCGCTCGATCGCGTCGTCTTCAGCGAGCGTTACGGAGAGGCGTGGAAAGGAAACTCTTAAAGCCCCGGTTTCTAACTCTCGGTTTCGCGCGGCCGCTTTAAAGCTTGAAAGGCGGCGAAACCTTAACCACGCAATTTGATCGAGGAGTTTGTCAGACGATGCAGAAGGAAGATCAGCAGCAGAGCGAGCGGCGCGTCGAGGGCGTGGTCGATCATATCGCCGTCGAATCAGATGATTTAGCGCGCGATGTGAGCGAGTATCAACG
>JANOGZ010000928.1:0-5331 GCA_031406255.1 Pyrinomonadaceae bacterium
TACGATTTACTATTTAGCATTCACTATGAGTTTCAAACTTCGCTCAGAATTTCGACCGCAGGGTGACCAGCCGCAGGCCATCGAGGCGCTGGTGCGTGGCCTCGACGATGGCTCCCGGGATCAGGTGTTGCTCGGCATTACGGGCAGCGGGAAGACCTTCTCCATCGCCAGCGTGATCGAGCGCACACAGCGCCCGACGCTCGTCATCGCCCATAACAAGACGCTCGCGGCGCAGTTGTATCAGGAGTTCAAAACTTTTTTCCCCGAAAACGCCGTCGAATATTTCGTCTCTTATTACGACTACTATCAGCCGGAAGCCTATGTTCCAGCATCGGATATGTACATCGAGAAGGAAGCGACGATCAACGACGAAATCGATCGCCTGCGGCTCTCCGCGACGCGCGCGCTATTCGAACGGCGTGATGTGATTGTCGTCGCCAGCGTCTCCTGCATCTACGGCCTGGGCGATCCCGATGCGTATTACAATATGCTGCTGTTCGTCGAGCCCGGCATGCGCATCGCGCGCGACGCGCTGCTGCAAAAGCTCGTCGAGTTGCAGTACGAACGCTCCGATATCGAATTCGTTCGGGGCAGTTTCCGCGTTCGCGGCGATGTGGTGGAAGTTTATCCGAGTTATCAGGAACAGGCCTACCGCATCGAGTTGTGGGGCGATGAGATAGATTCGGTTTCGACGATTGATCCGCTGCTCGGCGAGATCCGCGAGCGGCACACGTCGCGCGTCCCCATCTATCCGAAGACACACTATGTGATGTCGAAAGCGACGGTGAAGCGCGCGATCAAGACGATCCGCGAGGAGCTCGACTGGTGGGAGCCGAAGCTGATCGCCGAGGGAAAGTTGGTCGAGGCGCAGCGCCTTCACCAGCGGACGATGTATGACCTGGAGATGATCAAGGAGATGGGTTTCTGTCGCGGCATCGAGAATTACTCGCGACATCTGACCGGCAAGGGGGAGGGCGAACCGCCGCCGACGCTGCTCGATTATATGCCGCGCGATACGATGGTGGTGATAGACGAGTCGCACCAGACCATCCCGCAGGTGCGCGGCATGTTCAATGGCGACCAGTCGCGCAAGCGCACCCTCGTCGAATATGGCTTTCGTCTTCCCTCGGCGCTCGATAACCGCCCGCTCAACTTCGAGGAATTCGAAACGCGCATCGGGCAGGCGATCTACGTTTCGGCCACACCGGGGCCGTATGAACTCACCAAAACGGGAGGCGAAGCGGTCGAGCAGATCATCCGCCCGACCGGGCTGACGGATCCGCAGACGGACGTGCGCCCCGTGCGCGGCCAGATTGATGATCTGCTGGAAGAGTGTCGCGTGCGGGCCGAACGCAACGAACGCGTGCTGGTGACGACATTGACGAAGAAGATGGCGGAGGATCTGACCGAATATTTCGCCGAGGTCGGCGTCCGCGTGCGCTATCTGCATTCCGACATCGAAACGCTCGAACGCATCAAGATCCTGCGCGATCTGCGGCGCGGCGAATTCGACGTGCTGGTCGGCATCAACCTCTTGCGCGAGGGCCTCGACCTGCCCGAAGTCTCGCTCGTTGCGATCCTCGACGCTGATAAGGAAGGTTTTTTACGTTCCACGCAGTCGCTGATTCAAACCATGGGCCGTGCCGCGCGCCACGCCGCCGGTCGCGCTATTCTCTATGCCGATAAGATCACCGATTCGATGCGGCGCGCACTCGACGAAACCAACCGCCGCCGCTCGATTCAGGAAGAATATAACGCCGAGCATGGCATCACGCCGCAGACCATCATCAAGCCGATCGAAGCGACGTTGGTCACGGCGTATGAAGCGGACTATTTCAAGGTGCCGCTCGATCTCGAAACAATAGAGGAATACACGCGCGAGAATATCGCGGCGACGATCGCGCGTCTGGAAGCCGAGATGCGTGCGGCGGCCAGGAATATGGAGTTCGAGCGCGCCGCCGAGCTGCGCGACCGCGTCAAATACCTGCGGGAGCGCGAACTCCAGTTGGGTTGAGCGGGTTTTAGGTAATTGGCAAGGTGCATGGCTGACCGTGGTCTCGAGACGACCGGGCGAGCAAACTCTCGGATGAAAGCGGAAACCTCTCGATGCTGATCAAATCGAGTCCGGATGAGATGCAGGCTTTCCTGACCGATGCCAGCAATCTTGCCGGCGGTCATGCCGCGCGTGTTGTCTTTCCCGACACAGCAGAGGAAGTCGCTGGCGCGCTCGCTGAGGCGTCGCGCGAGGGTACGCCCGTCACGGTCGCCGGCGCGGGCACCGGCGTCGTCGGCGGGCGCATCCCATTCGGCGGAGTGATTCTGGCAACCGATAAGTTGAATCGGATTAAAAAGATCGTTCACGAAGAAGAAGGGGGATGGGCGACCGTCCAGGCGGGCGTCCGCCTCGTCGACTTCCGGCGCGCCGTGGAAGCACAGAACCTGCTCTACCCGCCAGACCCGACCGAAGCGAGCTGTTATATGGGCGCGACGGTGGCGACGAACAGCTCCGGAGCGCGCACCTTTAAATACGGCGCGACGCGGCGCTACATCCGGCGCCTGGAAATAGCGCTCGCGACGGGCGACGTGCTCAGCTTAGCGCGCGGCCAGATTTACGCAGATCCGCTGGGGCATCTGCGCATTCCTTTGTCACAGGGAAAGGGGAGCATCGAAGCGCAGTTGCCTTCGTACCGCATGCCGCAGACGCGCAAGCACGCCGCCGGTTACTATGTCGCGCCCGGCATGGATGCGCTCGATCTATTCATCGGCAGTGAGGGCACGCTCGGCGTCGTGACTGAAATCGAAGCGGCGCTTCTGCCGAAACCGGCAGGAGTTTTAAGCGGCATCGTCTTCTTTAAAGATGAAGGCGCTCTCCTCGCCTTCGTTCGCGAAGCGCGTCGGCGTTCTCTGCAAACACGCGCGGCGCAGAACGGGGAGGCGTTTGAGGCGCGCGCGCTCGAATATTTCGACGCCGAGTCGCTCGGTTTTCTACGCGGAAAATATGCGCTCGTGCCGCTCCATGCGACCGGCGCGATCTTTCTCGAACAGGAGACGACGCCACAGACCGAAGACCATTTGCTGAATGAGTGGCTGATGCTTCTTCAGCAGCATGATGCGCTGCTTGATGACTCCTGGTTTGCGACCGAAGAAAAAGATCAGGAGCGCATCCGCGAGTTCCGGCATCAGCTTCCCGTCCTCATCAATGAGTGGCTCGCGCATCACCAGCAGCGTAAAGTTTCCACGGATATGGCCGTGCCCGACGAGGCTTTCGCCGACATGCTGGGCTTCTACAAAGAGACCTTACGCGCGAGCCGCCTTCAGTATGTGATCTTCGGTCATATCGGCGACAATCACGTTCACGTCAACATCCTTCCGCGCGATGCCGCGGAGGCGCAGGCGGCGCGCGAGATCTACCTGCGCTTTGTGCGCCGCGCGGTCGCCGCTGGCGGCACGATTTCGGCTGAACACGGCATCGGCAAGATCAAGCGCGACTATTTGCGCGAGCTTTACGGCGAAGGGCACCTGCGCGAGATGGCCGCGCTCAAGCGCGCTTTTGATCCGTACTGCATCCTCGGTCGCGGTAACATCTTTGCGGAAGAGTATCTCTGATGTTTCGTTTCACCACTGCCGGTGAGTCACACGGGCGCGCCCTCGTAGCGGTACTCGAAGGCTTGCCGGCCGGGCTACCCGTGGACGTCGAGGCGATCGATCGCGAACTGGCACGGCGGCAGTGGGGCTACGGTCGTGGCGGACGCATGAAGATCGAGCGCGACCGTGCGGAAATCTTGAGCGGCGTGCGCCACGGCCTGACGCTCGGCTCGCCTGTCACCTTCCTCATCGAAAATAAGGATTGGGCCAACTGGACGGACGTGATGGCGACGGGTGCGCGCGACATTCCTCCCGAGAAGTCGCGGCGTGTCAAACGTCCACGTCCCGGCCATGCGGACCTTGCCGGAGGACAGAAATTCGGCGCGCGTGATCTGCGCAACATCCTGGAGCGCGCTTCGGCGCGCGAGACCGCCGCGCGTGTCGCCTGCGGCGCGCTCGCCAAACAACTGCTCGCTGCTTTTGCTGTCGGAGTGCGCAGCCACGTCATCCAACTCGGCCACGTGCCCGACGCGCCGCTGGAGCTTTCGTGGGATGAAATCGCCGCTATTCCGGAGGATGCGCCGCTGCGTTGCGCGGACGGGGCGGCGCAGGCGCGGATGGTGGCATTGATAGATGAAAAGCGGCGTGAGGGCGATACGCTCGGCGGAATCTTCGAGGTGGTCGCGCGCGGTGTCGTGCCGGGACTCGGCTCGCACACTTCCTGGGAGGAAAAGCTTGACGGGCGTCTGGCGCAGGCGGTGATGTCCATTCCGGCGGTCAAAGCGGTCGCGATCGGCGCCGGGAGCCGCGCCAGCAGCCTGCCGGGTTCCGAAGTGCACGACGAGATCGCCTACGAAGAGGCGTCGAAGCAGTTTATCCGGCGCACGAATCGCGCCGGGGGGCTCGAAGGTGGCATCACCAATGGCGAGGAAGTGCGCGTCCGCGGACATCTCAAGCCGATCTCGACGCTCCGCCGCGCGCTGCGCTCGGTAGATATCGACACGAAAGAAGAAGAGTCGGCGGCGTTCGAGCGCTCGGACGTGACGGCTGTCCCGGCGGCGGGCGTGATCGGCGAAGCGATGGTCGCGCTCGTCCTCGCGGCCGCGATGCGTGAGAAGTTTGGCGGTGACAGCCTCGGCGAAATGCGCCGTAATTACGATGGATACCGCGAACAATTACGCGGCTACTGAAACAGCGATATTCAAGCCCGAAGCGATCCATGAAGGTGAGCGCTGTGACGTTGCTGCCAGGCGTCGGGTGCTGGTGTAGGGACGCCATTTATCGTAAAATCAAGGCCGTGATCAGACGAGTCAGTGAGCGCACCTCAGGCGCCTGACCGTCCCCGCGGCTCACAAGGAACAGTAAAATGGCACTATTGAAGATCGTGAAGTATGGAGACCCGGTGCTGGAAACGCCGGGCGATCCGGTGACGGAATTCGACGACAAGTTGAAAAAACTCGTCTCCGACATGTTTGAGACGATGTATTCGGCGCCGGGCGTCGGCCTGGCCGCGCCGCAGGTCGGCGTCTCGAAGCGTCTGTTCGTGATGGATTGCTCGGGCGGCAAAGACCCCGCGCAACGCGTCGCGTTGATCAATCCCGTGACCCTGCGCGCCCCATCGGAACCCCACCCTATTCCGACCTGCTGCGATACACCCTGATCGGTTACGCACTCAACAACCTACTTCCAGCCCGCATTGGCGAAATCGTCCGTCCTGCCCTCCTTTCCCGCCGATCTCGGATCGAG
>JANOGZ010000657.1:0-1717 GCA_031406255.1 Pyrinomonadaceae bacterium
GAGATAAATCAAGGGCATCTCTGATGAAGAGGGGACGTCGCATGACCCGGACGAGTACGAGCGCGGGCACACTGGTTTGATCGTCCGGAGGACTTGAACAAGAAGGCGGTCGAAGTGTTAAGATACGATCACTCGCCACAGTTCACGCGACAGTCTACCGGCGAATCTTTGTAAATACTTATGCCCCTGTAGCTCAACGGTTAGAGCAGCAGACTCAGTTCTTTGAAAGGTCTAAGTGGAAAATATCTGACGTTTGTTGTTTGGACGAGCGTTCCTGCAGCGGCGCGAGCAGAGCCTGGTTTGCCTGCCTGTCAGGTTCGCTTTTGCAAACGAAACAAATCTCTTCCATATGACCTCGAAAGTTGGGTTGCAAGCGGATCACATTCTAGTCTGAGCGTGCTCAGACTCGTTTCAGGTTCGCTTGTAGAATCTGTCAAATTCGGGGAAGCCTAAGTCGCGAAAGCGATATGGTAATCCCGAGCCAAGTCTCGCGCGAGCGAGAAAGGTGTAGAGACTAAGTTCGGCCCAGATTAAGAACCTGTGATGAAGGTTCAAACGGTATCCTATAAGCGATCTTTGGTGATCGGAATGCTGTTGGGCGATGCGAATTCCAGAAAACGCAACCGGCGTGATGGCGTGCCGAGTGTCTGTTTCACCGTTACACATGCGCAAAGTCAGGCCGACCTGGTGGCATGGAAAGCGGCGAAGATAACAAAACACTACGGCGCAAACATTAACGTCCATCATCGCGTCGATAGCTGTTCGCGTTTCTCAACATTTTCCTTCACGCAAAGAAAGCGTCTGCGCATAATCCACGACTGGTTTCATCGAGACGAGCGCAAGTTCATCTCGGAGAAAGTCCGGTTCATGGATCATCCGATTGGGTTGGCGATGTTGCTTTGTGATGACGGCTCGGTAAAACGACGAAAGAAGTGGCATCGAGACGGAACGATCTACTATCCGGCTCCGTCAATCACAATCGCCACGCATTGCTTCAGTCAAGAAGAAGTGCTCTTACTTCTTGACCAAATCAAACGGACGTGTGGCGCAGAAGGCTACATCAACCTGGAACAACGAGTGAGGCGCGATAGTAAAGTTGCCTACAACAGGATCAACTTCAACGCCGAAAACTCGAAGATTCTATGGGATTATGTGTCGGCATGGATACCTCGCATACCTTCGATGATGAAAAAGTTCGAGTTCATTATTGAAAGGTGCGGGCTGAATGAGACGGCAGACGCGTAAAGCGAAGAGAAAGTCCAGACCACAAACTCCGATTGATCACAGTGGTCGGAGCGTGGCGAAAGCCGTAGTGGTAAGCATAATCTGTTGGTTCGAGGTTCGAATCCTCGCGGGGGCACTATTCAAATCGATAAGTTAAGGGCAGCCTTCAGGCTGCCCTTTTTACGTTGTGTGCCGGTAGCGCGCCAGTCTTTAAAGTACAGCCCTACCGAGCGCACCCGCCCACTTGCGCGATCAAATTACCCGTCCAGCTCTTTTCAAACGCTATCGGCCTCATGCTCCCTATTGGATGACAGGAGAGCAAGAGGCGCAGAGGGACCAAGCGAATCGGTCACACGCGCCCCAGTGCCGTACCCGATGTGTATTGATCGCGACTGATGCGCGCTAAATCTCGACTTGCGCTCCCAGCTCAACGACGCGGGTCGGTGGCAGGCAGAAGTAGGCGGTCGCGCTCGATGAGTTGCGCGACATCAGG
>JANOGZ010000695.1:0-5572 GCA_031406255.1 Pyrinomonadaceae bacterium
CCCGAATCCATCTTCGTTAAGCGTCAGCGTGAAACGTAGTCTCATGTCAATCGTGACCGCCGGCTGCCCGTCAGCGCCGACGATCACCATCGAAGCGCCGCCATTGGTCGCGCCGCGCATGGGCGTCGCACCCGTTGCTAACTTCGTGTCCACGGTAGTATTAACCTGTCCGATCCACGTCTTCCATTCGGCGGCCGTGCCGACGCCGCCGATCAGCAGACGATCGTCACGCAAGCGCCCGATCATATCCATATTGATCATCGCGACGGTTTGCGCGAGCGGCACCGCGGGGTGATTGACGTAGTAGTTTGATCCGAGGAGGCCTTCCTCTTCGCCGCTGAAAGCGATGAAGATCATCGTGCGGCGGAGCCCGCCGCGGCGCTCGGCAAACTGGCGCGCGAGTTCGAGAAGTCCCGCCGTGCCCGAAGCATTGTCGTCCGCGCCGTGATGAATATCGCCTTCGCGCGCCGCGAGGCTGCCGTTTCCGCCATGCCCGAGATGATCATAGTGAGCGCCGATGACGACCGCCTCATGCTTCAACTTCGGGTCTGCGCCTTCGAGGATCCCGATCACGTTCGCCGCCGGACGCTGGCGATGCACGACGTCGGTGGCAATGCTGAGCGCGATCTGCTGGAGCGGGGCCGAAAGATTCCGGCGCGTCGCCGGGGCCTCACCGCTCGGACGGGGCGCGCGGAGCGCTTTTTCCAGTTCGTCGAGCGCGAGCGCGATGCCTCCCGCTGCGAGCATCCGGCGCGCGCTCGCACGTGAAATGGCGACGACCGGAATACTCGCCTCCCCCGTGCCGGCGTTGTCGTAGGAGAGGCGCGCGAGCCTGTCGTCCTGAAAATTTTCCTCGCGCGCGATGATGATGAGCGCCTTCGCTCCATGATCGCGCGCCGCGACCGCTTTCAACCGATGATCGGCGAAGCGCGTAAACTGCCCGTGAGGGTTGTCGCCATCGGGCGTGTCGGCGAAAGCGAGGGCGATGCGCCCCGCGACATCCACGCCGGCGTAATCGTCGTAATTGAAATCGCGCGCCGTGATGCCGTAGCCGACAAACGTCAGCGGCAGATTTTCGACGCGCGTGTTCGCGCTCCAGCCGAGCGGCATCCAGTCTTCGCCGATGCGCAGATCGAGCGTGGCCGGACGCGTCTCCGGCGGACTGCCCACGGGGCGCGAAATGTAGATCATCGAGTTGGCTTTACCAAGCTCGACGCCCGCGACGTACGGAAACGGTTGCAGGTACGGATTCGCGTGACTTCCTCCTGCCGCTGCGGTGTGGCCCTTCGCGGCGGCGTGCTTCGCCGTCGCCCGGCTATCACCACCCGGAAGCAGGCCATAACGCTTGAATTCTGCGGCGATATACTCGGCGGCCAACGCGCCGCCGGGCGCTCCGGTTTTCCGGCCCTCCAGTTTGTCGGAAGCAAGGTAGGTGACGTGCGTGCGCAGGCGTGCCACATCGGGGGCCGCCGGAGCATGATGTTTCTCCGTATGTTTCTGCTGTGCGAAGGCGCACGACGCCGAAACGCTGATGACCAGAAGCAGATTGACGAATATACGTTTCATAAAAGTCTTACCAGAAGTCCGTGGCTAGTTAAGGTTTCGGCGAGCGAGCGGCCCGAGCGTTCGCTGGCCTCCGGCCGGCCGTTGTTCAGTCCACCCAGTCGGCGATGAAGATATTCGTATCGCCGCGGGTTTTGGCGTTGCGGTTCGAGGCGAAGACGAGTTTCTTCCCGTCGGGCGAGAACATCGGAAATCCATCAAAGGTTTCATTGTAGGTGACGCGCTCGAGCCCCGTGCCATCCGTGTTGATGACGTAAAGATCGAAATTGCGCTTCTTCGGATCATTGACGTTTGAGGCGAAGATGATGCGTTTGCCGTCCGGGAAGAAATAGGGCGCGAAGCTCGCCGCGCCGAGTTTGGTGACTTGTCGCTTTCGTGTGCCGTCGGCATTCATCACCCAGATTTCAAAGACGTTCGGCTCGATCAGGTCTTCCGTCAGTTTCTGTTTATAGCGGGCGATCTCTTCCGGCGTCTTCGGATGGTACGCGCGATAGACGATCTGCCTGCCATCGGCGGAGAAGAACGGGCCGCCATCGTAACCGAGCGCGGAGGTTAGACGACGGACGTTGCGGCCATTCGCGTCCATCGTGTAGATATCCAGATCACCATCGCGCATCGAGGTGAAGACGATCCGGCGGCCATCGGTCGAGATGGTCGCTTCGGCATCGTAGCCGGACGCGCGCGTCAAACGCCTCACGCCGGAGCCATCGGGGCGCGCCGCGAAGATATCGTAAGAAGGATAGATAGCCCACACGTAGCCGCGCGAGAAGTCGGGCGGCGGCGGGCATTCTTTACCGCCCATGTGCGTCGAGGCATAGAGTATGCGGCGGCCGCCGGGGAAGATGTACGAGCAGGTGGTGCGTCCCATGCCGGTCGAGACCATCCGCGGTTCACCCTGGCCGTCAGCGCGCATCGTATAGATTTGGTCGCATTCGTGGCCATCGCGCTTGGATTGAAAGATAAGCTGGCGACCGTCGCCGGAGAAGTAGGCTTCGGCGTTTTCTCCGCCGAAGGATAACTGCTTCACGTTGCGTAAATGTCGCTCGGTGCTGATCTCGCACGCGCAATCGTCCGTTGGGGCCGCACCACCGGCCGCGGGTGAAGTGGCGGCGGGTGCGGAGGAGGAGGGGTGCGATTTTCCCTGGCGCTGCGGGCGGGCGGCGAAACCGAGCGTCGCCGCGAGCAAAACAGAGATGCCAGTAAAGACGAAGAATGTTTTTCCGTAATTCATAGCGTTTCAGTAACGATTAAGGGTTCTCCAAAGTTTCCCGAGACGACGATCGTTGTTTCGGTCGGCGCTCGGGCTGTGACTTATCCGTGTCGGCGCTCGAACTCCTTCATAAAAGAGACGAGCGCTTCGACGCCCGCGAGCGGGAAGGCATTATAAATCGAGGCGCGAATGCCGCCGACCGAGCGGTGCCCCTTCAAGCCGTCGAGCCCGGCCGCGGTTGCCTCCTTCGCAAACTGTTTTTCCAGCTCCTCCGCCGGCAGCCGAAACGTCACGTTCATCAACGAGCGCGCATCCGGCTCGGCATGACCGCGATAAAAACCGGTCGCGTCAATCGCATCGTAGAGCAACCTGGCTTTCGCTTCGTTTTCGCGCCCCATCGCCGGAAGGCCGCCCTTTTCCTGGAGCCAGCGGCACACAAGATTGAGAATGTAGATGCCCCAGGTGTTCGGAGTGTTGTAAAGAGATTTCGCTTCCGTATGCGTGCGGTAATCGAGCATCGTATGCATGCCTTCGGGGACGCGCCCCAGCAGATCATCGCGAATGATCACGACGGTCACGCCCGACGGGCCCATATTCTTCTGCGCGCCGGCATAGATCAGCGCATACTTCTCCATCGCGACGGGCCGCGACAGGATATCGGACGAAGCATCGGCAATCAGCGGAACGTCGCCCACCGCCGGCTCATCTTTCCACTCGGTGCCGAAGATCGTGTTGTTCGTCGTAATATGGACGTAAGCGGCTTTGGTGTCTAATTTAAGCTCGTCGGCGCGCGGGATGCGTTTGAAATTTTCGCTTTCGGTGGTGGCCGCGATGTTGACCGCGCCGACGCGCCTGGCCTCCTTGACCGCCTTCTTCGCCCTTACACCGGTCACGATGTAATCGGCGCTCGCGTCCTTCGGCAATAGATTGAGCGGCACCATCGAAAATTGCAGGCTCGCGCCGCCCTGCAAAAAGAGCACATGATAATTTTCCGGGATGCCCAGCAGGTCGCGCAACCCTCTCTCGGCGCTCCCGATGATCTCATCGAAGGTCTTGGAGCGGTGGCTGATCTCCATCACCGACATGCCGACGCCGGGCAAGCTCAACATATCACGCCGGGCTTCTTCGAGCACGGGTACCGGCAGCACGGCCGGCCCGGCGCTGAAATTGAAAATTCTCTCAGTCATGTTTTTATCTCCCACCGGCAGAAAGCGAACGGTCAGACACAGCAACCGCGCGAGCTTTGCCCGAGACAGTGATCTTATTTGGCGATCGGCGATTTACCGTCCGCCGCTTTCACGCCGTAGATCGGGCGTAATGCCCCGCCGACGATGCGCGCCACGACCGAGCGCGGCACGAGGCGTTCGGATTCCGTCAGAAAATAATTTGCCCATCCGGAAATGATATGGCTGCTCCCGCGCGCGAGCCCCCGCAAAGCAGTATCGACGACCTGTTCGGACGTCTGCATCAACCGCAGCGGCGGACGCTTGATCCGGGCCGCCTCAAAGAAGTTTGTGTCGGTCGAGCCCGGACAGAGCGCCATCACTTTAATGCCGAACGGACGATTCTCTTCCCAGAGCGATTCGGAGAAGCAGATCACGAAAGCTTTGGTCGCCGCGTAGGTCGCCATAAACGGCACGGGCTGAAACCCGGCGGTGGAAGCGACGTTGATGATCGCGCCCCCCTTTCGCCGCTCACGCATCGGAGCGAGATACAGGTGCGTGAGCGCGACGAGCGATCTGATGTTCAGATCAACCATCTCCAGCTCGCGCTCCAGCTCAAGCGCCGTGAAATCGCCCATCGAACCGAACGCCGCGTTGTTGATCAGCGTCTCGACCTGCAGATCGCGCCGCGTCGTTTCTTCGAACAATCTCGCCGGCGCATCCTTCTCGCTCAAATCCAGCGCACAGTACTGCGCGTCGATCTTGTGCGCGCGCGCGAGCTCATCACAGAGGGCGGCGAGTTTGTCGGCGGAACGCGCGACGAGAAAAACATGTTCGCCGCGCGCCGCCAGCCGCCGCGCAAACACCTCGCCGATGCCGCTCGATGCCCCTGTGATGAGCGTTGTTTTCATGTGAGCCTGGTTGATCCGTTCGCGCCGGAGACAAGCGCCCGGCTCCGCAGCCTGCCCGACATAACAGCCGGGCGCGGGTCGATTATTTAAGCTCCAGCAAATCGAGCTCGATGATGTCGGCATTCTCGGCGCGGAGGCTTTCGAGAATTTCGTGCGGAGGCGCGGCATCCAGATTGATGCGCGCGACGGCCGCCGCCGCGCCCTCAAAGACGATATTTTCCATCTCCTGCACATTGATCTCGGCGGCGCGGATCGCGCCGAGCACATGCGCGAGCACGCCCGGGCGGTCGCGGTGGCGCACCACGAGCTTGTGTGTGGCGGGCGAGCGCGCCGCTAAATTGACGACGTTCGGCACCCGCCCGGTCTCTTTGAATGTCTGGATGATGCGCACGGTTTCGGCGGCGATCGCTTCCTGCGCCTGATCGGTGGAAGCGCCGATGTGATGCGTGCCGTAGAGGTTCCCTTCGCGCGCGATCTCATCGCTGAACTCGCCCGTGGCCCCCGATGGCTCTGCGGCATAAACATCCAACCCGGCGCGAATCCCGCGCTCGCGCATCGCGCGCACCAGCGCCCCCTGATCCACCACCTCGCCGCGCGAGGTATTGATGAAATACCCTCCCTCGCGCATCGCACTGAAAAATCCTGCGTTGATCATCCTCACCTGGCACGCTTTCATGGAGCAGGGATTCTCGACATGCGTACATGTCGCTCCGTGAGAAAGATGG
>JANOGZ010000706.1:0-2412 GCA_031406255.1 Pyrinomonadaceae bacterium
GAAGTAGAAGCTCGTGCCCGCTCCGAGGCCCGGCATGTTGAGCGGCAGGTTGATGTCGAACGGCGGACTCAGCGGCCGACCGTTTTTCAACTTGCCGTTCGCCTTGATCACGCGTAAGAACGCGTCTCTGGAAATCTCGACGACCTGATCGAACCCGGCCAGAAGGCTCATGCCTCACCTCCTCTCGAATAGTCCTTTCAAATGGACACGTACGCGCTGCGGGACGGTGCTCGCCCTGAGCGCGTTGTAGGGTGTCGCGGAAACGCTTGAGAGCGCCGGCTCGCGCTCGATAAGCTCCCGCCGGGCATCATCCGAGAGCCTCACCCCCGCTTCTTCCAATAACAGCAGAGGATTGATCAAAAAGAGATTGCCGCCGTTCGGGATGTAAGCGATCCGCTCGATGATCTCCTGCTCGTGGGCCATCAATTCGTCGAATGAGCCGATCTCGAGCCGCGGCGCAGGGCCGTCGATCCCGGGCGCGCTGACCTCGATGGCGACGTCTCGCCCGGCGTCTTCTCTGCCCCATGAGACTCTCCCCTCGGTGGTGCCGATCAGGCGATCCCCATCAAACACCCGGAAGAATATTTCAGGATCTCGCTCATCCGGCGTCTCGCGCATGAACGCGCCGTCGAGGGATAGCTCGAACTTCCCCTCCGCGTCGGTGACGGTCGCGGACAAAGGCTGATAGTCAGTCAGCTCACTGTCCCAGGCCTCGACCCGCATTCGTGCGAGCGCTTGTCCCGAACGGCGCGCGACGACGTGTCCGTGAATTTGAACCGCAGAGCTGCTCTGATCCTTCATGTCGACTCTCCTTGTCTCGGCGAGCGATGATTGGCAGCCAGTGCTTGCGCGCCTCTTAGAGAGATCCCAGATTGAGCCGCCGCCCGCATCAATCATCGGATATGATCAGCGAAGACGGCGATGAACGGGATGCTCCGCAGGGGCGGTCGGCTCCGCGGACTTGTTAGCTGGCGCGCTCCCGCAAGCGAATCTCGAATGTCAGAATGCGCCGCCCAATAACGGATCTCGGTTCGGGTCAATATCGCTGTCATAAAGCTCGATTCCCCGCTCTTCAAAGATCGCCTCAAACTGGGTGAAAACATCGACGGCAGTCTTCTCCAAAGCATGTAAATCCTGATACGCGCCTTGAACTACGATGTCAACCAATACATTGAAGCTATCCGGCTTGACATCGAACCTCCTCGCCTGGGAAATAAACCGGGCAAACGTCACATATGGAGTCTGATTCAGAAAGGACAACACAATCAACATGTGTCGCAGCATGTCGAAGACAAGAAGGGGTACGCCTTCCCGATTGCTCGCCAGTACCGCGTTCAGCACTTTCGCGGTCGCCTCCTGGACTTCATGCCAGTGCCTGGCTGCCTGGGTTAAGCATTTCCGTCTCAGGTTTTCGACCCTGTAGTTATTCAGCGCGTTGATGAAATCATCGTTGATGACAGGTAGTAGTGAATCGGAGCCTGCCAGATACCAATTGCCTGTCACCTCCCGAGTGTCCTCCAGATAGATTTCCCTAGTCGTCCAGATCAGCTCAACCAGTAAACCATTTCTGATTTTTCCCATCGCTCCCCAACGCTGACCTTCAGGCATCGTTTTGACAAAGGCGGTAAGCTCCAGATCGGAATAGTCGGAATCTTCATGCCTCGCGTAAGAAGCCGTCGCCGCCAGAGCAACGAGGTTTTCCCCAAACTTCTTCTGAATGAGAGGGGCTATCTCCTCGATGACCCGTTGCCGGTCGTGATGGGAATGTCTTTTTAAGCCTCTCATGCCCTGTCACACGAAGCCATTTGACGCCGGCAGAGGTATTATCTGTCAGTTTATGGCAACCTGACATCCGATACATGGCGCAGTGAGCATTCACCATCCCGCCCGCTGACAGATGTAATCTGTCCGAGAGCGACTATTTGAGTGTTAGAGTCAGCGACGATCCCCTCGTCAGTGCGGACGCGGACCTCCTTCGGATTGTCCTCTGGCACAGGTTCGAGATGGTTTTCATCGACCAGCATCGCGAGGCTGTTCCCGCGCCCGGGCTCGGAGAACAGGCGGATCGTATATTCTTTAGCGTAGGAGTTGTAAGAGCGAGGCGCCGGATAACCTTCAACCCAGACCCACTGATTCGCATGTGCCAGGCAGACCTCATTGATCGGCAGTCTGGAAGAGGGGTGGGGCATCGAATCGGGTGTCGCTGAGGCTGTGTCTCTCACGACATTTGGATTATCGACATACTTTATGCATGAAATGGCAAAGACAATACCCAGTAGAACGAGCAGAGAATGGGCGAAACGGGGTAGCACTCTCATGTGTTTCAAATTTCCTTCCGTCTTCGTCACTGACGGAACGACGATTTGTGATACCACCAACGTTTTGCGGCGATTACGAAACCGCAAAGAATGG
>JANOGZ010000737.1:0-1032 GCA_031406255.1 Pyrinomonadaceae bacterium
GTCAGGTATTTCGTCCGCCGCAGGCGGCAGTCGAAGGGCAGCACTTTATCTTCTTGCAATACAGAGAAAGCGTCGGGGTAGGAGGCGTGTTTATCAACGCTGATCGAGAACGGTAAGCGACGATGGTCAGATCGCATTATCTTCTTGAAAAAGCGTTTTACCGCAGGAATATCGCGTTTAGCAGAAAGCATGAACTCGATTGTGTTCCCTTCTTTATCAAGGGCGCGATAGAGATATTTCCACTGTTTGCCTACCTTCACGTATGTCTCATCCAACCGGTATGAGGTGCCGGCGAGTTTCAAGTGCGGGCGCATTCTCTTGTTAATCTCCGGGGCGTAACGCTCTCTCCCATCTGAAGATCGTGACGTGGTCTACTGAGAGTCCGCGCTCTCGCATCATCTCCTCCAGGTCGCGGTAAGAGAGCTGGTATCTGCAATACCATCTTACGCACAGAAGAATAATGGTAGGCTCATAATGACGCCACTTAAACAAGGATCTATTTTGTTTCAAGAGTAGAATTCCCGAAGAGTAATGACCGAGCTATAGGGCGATTATAACCAGAGAAGTAATTCCTGCAACACAGCCCCTCTATTGATTATCAAGTCATTGGAGCGGACTGCCAATAAGCAAGTCCTCTAAAGATTAGGATTTCGTATTTGATTTTACACGATGCCAGAACCGTTCTACGTAAGCTGTATTCACTCTCAAAAATCGGCTATATCGCGTTACATTTTGAAAGAACTCTATGGGAGTTGCGAGGAAAAGCTCGGTTTGGGATGCATAGCTGAAAACCGCTTTTTCAATGTGCCTGCGGAACGAATGGATGGGCATCGATACAGCGGGTCTCACGCGGAGCTCCCCTTTCGGTCGCGGATGCCGAAACTGGTCCCGCAGCAACGTATTGCATATCGATCGCTCCCCATCATGCAAGTGGCGCTTAACGTAGGGTGCTCGATGAAAACTCCTCAAAAAGCTGCTGATTAAGGATGGCTCGGAAATATTTTCGAAGTCGGCTTGCCTGGGGCCGTTGAG
>JANOGZ010000754.1:0-9714 GCA_031406255.1 Pyrinomonadaceae bacterium
GTCGGAACATTTGGAGGGGGAGACGCTTTTCATTCGGTTAAGAGCGGCTGCGCCCTCGTCGAGAAAGAGAGAGGGCTGCAGGCCGCTCTTTTAGTTTGTGAAGAATAAGATGCATAACGAAATGCGTTTTAGGAGGAGGGAGAAAATGATAGTAACTAATCATCGCCACGCACAAAGACTAATCGTGTGGCTCATCGCCGTCGCGATTTTTGCGATGCCATTCTCGGCGCTGGCGCAGACCAGAATTACGGCCCCGAGCAATAAATACAATGTCAGAGATGACGTTCAGTTGGGCCAGAAGGCGGCGGCTGAAGTCCAGAGCCAAATGCCGATCCTGCGCGATGGAATGATAGACAATTATGTTGAGAGCGTCGGCAGACGCCTCGTGGCTGCGATACCTTCGGAATTCAGCCACCCTGAGTTTCGATACTCGTTTGATGTCGTCGATGCGCGCGATATCAATGCTTTCGCGCTGCCCGGCGGCCCGATGTTCGTCAATCGCGGTATGATCGAAGCCGCCCGTGGCGAGGGTGAGATGGCGGGCGTGATGGCGCACGAAATCACTCACGTCGCTCTGCGGCACGCTACCGCGCAGGCGACCGAAACGCAGAAATACCAGATCGGCTCGGTGCTCGGCCAGATTGCCGGCGCCGTGATCGGTGGCGGTGTGGGTAGCGTCATCGGCGGGGCCAGCCAGATCGGCTTTGGCATCGGAGCTTTGAAGTACAGCCGTAAATACGAGACGCAGGCCGACATCCTCGGCGCGCAGATCATGGCGCGCGCCGGATACGATCCGCGCGATCTGGCTAACATGTTCAGGACGATCCAGCAGCAGGGCGGCGCGCGTGGTGGCCCGGAGTGGATGAGCAGTCACCCGGATCCGGGTAATCGCTATGAGCGAATCAATCAGGAGGCGCGACTATTGCGCGTCTCCCCGTCGAATGGCGCTCGGGACAATAGAGAGTTCCAGAATGTGCAGGCGCGTCTGCGCAGCATGCCGGGTGCGCGTACGATGGAAGAGATCGCGCGCAGCGGACAGCGTTACCCGTCGGGTGGTCAGGGTGATCAACGTTACCCGTCGGGTGGTCAGGGTGACCAGCGTTACCCGCAGGGCGGGCGCGTCGCCTATCCGTCAACGCGTTACCGCACGTACTCCGGCGGCAACCTGTTTCGCGTCAACATTCCCGACAACTGGCGCGAGTTGGGCGGCAACGGCAGTTCCGTGACCTATGCTCCCGAGGGTGCGTACGGAGATGTCCAGGGACAGTCCATCTTCACGCACGGGGTGATGGTCGGCGTGACGAACGCGCAGGGCAACAACCTGCGACAGGCAACAGACGCATATATTAACTCGCTGTTGCAGAGCAATTCGTATTTGCGCGCGCAGCGCGGCTACCAGCGCGGCGCGATTGGTAGAAATACCGCGCTGGCGATGACGCTCACCGGTCGCTCTCCGCAAACGGGATTGGACGAGATCATCACCGTCTACACCACCCAGCTGCGGGATGGCAATCTGTTTTACATAGTCACGGTCGCTCCGCAGGGCGATTACACCAATTACCAGAGAACGTTCCAGACCATCATCAACTCCGTCCAGCTTAATAGTTAAGGCGGCGGGCGTTCACGGTGCGTCTAATCGAAGCGAAAGGTCTGTTACCCGACGGGCCTTTCGCTTTTCAAGGGAGAAAAAACGTGGCGAGGGGATGGGAAAGCAAAGCGGTTGCCGAGCAGTTGGATCAGGCGGACATGCGCGCCACTACGGAGAAGGAGGCGGGTTACGAAGTGTCACCCGTTGTCCGCGCGCGTCGGGAGCGACTGGAATCGCTGAGACTCTCGCGGGCGCGCACGGCGGAGCAACTCGCCCGCGCGAGCAATCCGACGCGTCGCGCAATGCTCGAACGGACGCTGCGGGCTCTCGACATGGAGATGAAAGATTTAGCTTAGATTTCGTTTCTGCTCAGCAGCGCATGGAAACCGCCGGAATACGGGTGATTTACCATGCGCTGCATTTTCATCGCGTGAGGTTTTGTTAACCCCTCGTCCGTATTTCCATCCCGCACTCCGGGCAAAATTTCAAATCGCCCACGAGTTGATGCCCGCATCCGGCGCACGTCGGATGCGGAGGCGTGATCGGGGTCCCGCATTCCGGACAAAACTTCGCCTCTCCGGTCGCGGCTCCGCAGAGACCGCAGGCGGCCGCGACAGCGCCGACGGCTGCTTCCTTTGCGCGCGGCGATGATTTTCGGTCCGCTTTTTTCATGGTAAGAAATGTCTGACTATTTGCGCTGCGGAGCTTCTTGCCTGGCGATATCATCCCTCGCTTTGTTTGGCCTCCTGCCAGAGCGTCTCCATTTCATCGAGCGTCGCAGCGTCGAGCGTGCGCCCCCGCGCCTGCAAATTTCGCTCGATATAACGGAAGCGACGGCGAAACTTGCGGTTGGTCAACTTCAAGGCAGCCTCGGGTTCAACCTTGAGGTGCCGCGCGATGTTCGCCACGGCAAACAATAGATCGCCGACTTCTTCACGCACGCGCGTCTCATCCGCTTCTTCCATCACGCTCCGCTCTATGATCGCCGCGCGCAGCTCATCTGTTTCTTCATGAAGTTTCGCGAAAATATCTTCGAGGCGTTGCCAATCGAAACCGACGCGCGCCGCTTTCGTCGCCAGTTGGTGCGCTTCCATCAATGCGGGAGCTTTGGTCGAGACGCCATCGAGTAAAGAATCTTCCCGGTCGGCGCGCGGCGCGCTGTTGACGGCAGCGGTGCGCTTCTCTTCGGCTTTGATCGCCTCCCAGTTTCGCAGAACCTCCGCGGCGTCGCTCGCCCGCGCCTCACCGAAGACATGCGGATGACGGCGAACCATTTTAGAATGGATCGCTTCGACGACATCTTCGATCGTCCATTCGCCGCGTTCGCGCGCGACCTGCGCGTAAAAAACGATCTGGAAGAGAAGATCGCCGAGTTCGTCGCGCAACTCTTCGGGGCGGCCCTCGCGCGCCTCCTCGACCGCCTCGAAAGCTTCATAAGCCTCCTCCAAAAGCATCGGCGCGAGCGTCGCGTATGTTTGTTCGCGATCCCACGGGCATCCTTCGGGCGAGCGCAAGCGCGCCATCAGCGCCACAAGATCATCAAATGATGCGGGCATAAATTAATCCGGTATGCACAGGTTGAACTTTCCGATTCTCGACATTCAGGCCTTCGGCCCGACATGCTCTGGTACCAAACTCCGGCTATTATCGCAGCATCTCTCATTTCTTGCGACAGCGCAGACAGAGGTGCTACCATCGGAGGGTAAGTAAACATCCAGATTGAACACGTGAAACTCCGGCTCTTTTCGCAGAGTATCGGATTTTTCAAACGATAAGATGAGTGAAGAAAAGCCTACCTTCAAAGTCACAGACCGCCGCCTCTTCAACGCTGATGGCTCCCCGCGCGACATCGCGCGCGAGGAAGAGACCACCGCTGCTCCTGCCGCGGAAACAATCGGCGAAAGTTCGACCTCGTCAACCGCCGCCGCGAGAGCTTCAACGCCCGGCAGGGATGCTTCGGCCGGTGAGACGGCGACGGGGCGCACGGGGGCTGACACCTCGTCTACGGCTCACGCCGCCCCGCGCGCGGTTGATGACGCGCCGCTTGACGACAGCGCCGGAGAAGACATGGACGGCGTGATCGACCAGAATGATTTCGTTAACCTCGTGATGTTCATCGCCTCGCCGGCGGCCGCCGCCCTCGGGATGACGGATCATCCGGGACTGACGGGACGCGATATTGATCTTCCGCTCGCCAAACATATCATCGATCTGCTCGGCACTCTGCAGCAGAAAACGCAGGGCAATCTCACCGCGCAGGAAGAGCAGATTTTTGTCGGCCTGCTCACCGAGTTGCGTATGCAATACGTTTCGCTCTCCACGGCGCGGCCTGCCCCGGGGGCACCCCGGTTCACGGGCGGCGACATCACCGGCGGCAGATGAAACTCACATTCCTCGGTACCGGAACTTCGACGGGCGTGCCCTCCATCGGCTGCGAATGCGAAACATGCTTATCCACCGACCGGCGCGACAAGCGCCTGCGCGTCTCGGTCTTGATCGAACATGATAGACAGACAGTGCTTGTTGATACGTCCGCCGATTTTCGCCAGCAGGCCCTGCGGCAGGGACTCAAGCATCTCGATGCGGTGCTGATCACCCATTGTCATGCTGATCACATTTTCGGTCTCGACGATATCCGCCCGCTCAACTTTCGTCATGGCGCGCTCGGCGTGTATGCCAATGAACGCGCCTGGCACGACATCCGGCGCATTTTTCAGTATGTGTTCGAGCCGACGCATTTTGGCGGCGGCCTGCCGCAGGTCCTGGCACACACGGTCGAGGCCGGCGCGCCGTTTTCGCTCGGCCGTAACCTGCGTGTGCTGCCGCTCGAAGTCATCCACGGGCGGTTGCCGGTGATCGCCTACCGTTTCAACGATTTCGCTTATGCCACAGATTTAAGTGAGATTCCGCCACCGACAATGGAGGGCCTGCGTGACCTTGAGGTGCTCGTCCTCGATTGTTTGCGCATTAGAGCGCACCCCACGCATCTGTCGCTCGACCGCGCGCTCGCCTACATCGAGGAACTCAGACCGCGCCGCGCGTACCTGACGCATATCGCCCATGATTTGAAACACGCGCGCGACTCCGCATTGTTACCCGATGGCGTTGAGTTCGCCTACGATGGACTGGAGATAACACAGTAGTGCGATCGCGAGCGGTCAGCAACGATCGTTGCTGACCGCTGTCTGCTGTGTGCTGATCTGATATGCGCCTTTTTCACGGAACGGACAATGCGGAGATCGTGCGGCCGACCGTGGTCACGCTCGGCGTATTCGACGGGCTGCACCTCGGGCACCAGTTGATTATGCGCACGGTCGTCGAGCGCGCTCACGCGGGGGGCGCCGTGCCGACCGTGATCACTTTCGACCCGCACCCGCGCGCCGTATTGCATCCCGAATCCGCGCCGCCGCTGCTGCAAACCTTTGATCAGAAAATCGAAGCTTTCGGCGTGCTCGGCATCGAGCAGACGATCGTCATTCGTTTCACGAAAGAATTTGCGCGCATCGCGGCGGAAGAGTTCCTGCGCGATGTGATACGTGATCGTTTGCAGGCGAGGGAAGTCTATCTGGGGCGCGGTTTCGCCTTCGGACGTAATCGTGAGGGCACTATCGACTTGCTGAAAGAGGTGAGCGGGCGCCTCGGTTTTGATGCCGAAGAAGTGCCGGAAGTGCGTCTGCGCGGTCAGCGGATCAGTTCGAGCAAGATTCGTGAGCTGCTCGCCGCGGGTCGCGTCGGGCTCGCGCGGTGCATGCTCGGACGCCCCTATGGCGTCGAAGGACGCGTCGTGCGCGGGCGGGAGCGGGGCCGCACGCTCGGTTTCCCAACAGCCAACCTGCACCCGCAGAATCGCGTCATACCTCGCGCGGGCGTCTACGTCACGGCCACGCTGATCGAAGGCACATGGCGACGGAGCGTGACCAATGTCGGGACGCGCCCGACCTTCGAGACGGGCGCCACAGCGCCGTCTATCGAGACATACGTGATGGACTGGCACGGCGATCTCTATGGTGACGTGGTGCGCGTGCGTTTCCTGCACCGGCTCCGCGCCGAAAGAAAATTCGAGTCGGTGGAAGATTTAAAACGCCAGATTGATCGTGACATTGCGCTCGCCGGGCGCTATTTTACTAGAAGCGGCGTGCGCCGCTCGCTGGCGGTCATATAAGATGTAGGCTTTTAGAAGTCCCAGGTTCAAAGTCACTCCGAGCGCGCTGGCCCCGACCTTTGATACCTGGGACTTAATACTGTCATAAGATTGCGACAAGTTTTACCTAATTATTCGAGCGTAATGGCACTCATCGAACAAAAAAGAGTTTTCCCGTTGCCGGCGCCGCCGCCGGGCGCGCCCCTCGGTGGTGGTGCAGGCGGTAATGGCACAAATGGCGGCGGGCACGCGAAAGCCTCCCTGGCGCTCGCTGCCCCTGCGACCCGCGCGAATGGTAGGCGGGCAAAGGGCGGAGGAGATGGCGGGCATCTTCCCGGCGCGTCGCCCGCCGCTGGCGTGGACGCGTCCGCCGGCGAAAAGGCCGCCATCGCTCGCGGTCTCCGCGGCTGGCTGCGCGCGATGCAGATCGTGCGCGTGCTCGGCGCACTGGCGTTCTATCTGTTTCTGGAGAACTACGAGCCGCGCGCCAACTTCAATCGGCGCATGGCCGCACGCGAGCGCGAAGAAGCGCGGGCGCGCGGGCGCGTCGCACGCTTTCAATCATGGAGCCGCGATCTGGATCGGCGCGCGCTTGACCGTTCGATACACGCCGTGCGCTTCATCGTTTTTCGCGGCCGTGAAGGATCAGAAGGGAAGGAGGCGCGCCTGGAGCACCAGGCGGCGTGGCTCAAAGCGCGGCTCATCGCGTTGGGGCCGACCTTTATCAAGATCGGGCAGGCGCTCGGCACGCGCGGCGACCTTCTCCCGCTCGCGTACGTCAAAGAGTTGGCGACGTTGCAGGATCAGGTACCGCCCTTTTCGTCGGCGGAAGCCTATGCGCGCATCGAGACGGAACTCGGCCGCAGCATCACGCAGGCTTATGCCGAGATCGATGCGGCTCCGGTCGCCGCGGCATCGCTCGGGCAGGTCTATCGCGCGCGGCTTCATACGGGCGAAGAGGTGGCCGTCAAAGTTCAGCGCCCCCGTCTGCGAGAGACGATCGATTACGATATCACGGTGCTCCGGCGCCTCACGCATTTCCTCGCGCGTTTTCCGCAGATGAACGAAAACGCCGACTGGGAAGGGATGCTGCATGAATTCACCAAAACCATCCATGAGGAGATGGACTACGCTCTGGAAGGCCGGAATGCAGATCGCTTCCGCGCAAACTTCCGCGACTGGCGGGTCATCCACGTGCCGCGTATCCACTGGTCGCACACCACGCCGCGCGTGCTGACGATGGAATTTATCCGTGGCACAAAGGTGACGGAGATCGTAGCGCTGCGCGCGCGGCACATCTCGCCGGTCAAGGTCAACCGGCTGCTGGTGCGCACCTACTTGAAGCAGCTTCTCGAAGACGGGTTCTTTCATGCCGACCCGCATCCCGGCAATCTTCTCGTCATGGATGATGGCCGCCTCGCCTTTTTCGATTTCGGCATGACGGGACGCATCACGCCATACCTCCAGTCAATGATGATCAACGCGTTCTTTCATGTCGTCGGACGCGACGTGCACGGGCTGGCGCAAGACCTCATTGATCTCAATTTTCTCAAGCCCGGTGTTGATCCGGAGAGAGTGCGCCCGGTAGTCGAAGGATTGTTCAAACACTACCTGAATCTGAAACTGGGCGAGGTGAATTTCAAAGAATTGACGTATGAACTGGCCGAAGTGATGTACGAGTATCCGTTTCGCCTTCCGGCCAACTTCACTTACATTATTCGCGCACTGATGACGCTTGAAGGAATCGGCATCACCACTGACCCGGAATTCAGCTTCTTCGATACGGCCAAACCGTATGCTAAAGAGTTCATGCTGCGGCGTGAAGGAAAGCAGTTTCGCAAGCTGATCCTCGATAAAATGGCGGGACGCGACAAAGATGGGCGCATCGAATGGGGTAAAATGTGGAAACTCGCGAAGATGGCCGCGAAGATGTATCTTGAAAAATAAGAGCCCTCAGCGAGCGTCGGCAAAGCTTCCTGCACGAACCGGCTCAACCGCTTGAAGCTGGTGATCACTGCCGCGTATCTCTTCGAACAAACGCCAGTCTCTACTCGAAGGTTGCCGGGGACGAGCGGCCGCTGAATTCCCCGGCGCGCAAGATGGCGTTGAAGAGGAGCGGGTAGGTCGCCAGCGACTGGCCGCGATATTGCGGACGAAAACCGAAGAGGATGACGCGGCCACGGCCGAGCGCGACCTCGACGAGCGCCGCTTTGCCGCGGAGTTTCTCGCCGCCGAGCAGCCAGCCCGAAAGCAATGGATCGGCATTCGCCGGATAACGCGCGATGACACGGACGCGTGCCGCTTCCGGCGAATTCTCTGCCTCGAATACCGGCGAATTCTCCACCCACGCGATCGACTTCGCCGGCATCCCCGAAGTGAGCGGATCGGTTTTATCAAGCTCGGCGCGTAAAATCGAACCGGGGGCGTAAAATTCCGTCCGCCGCAGGCCCGCGAGGGCGTTGCGGACGGGCAACTTGAAGTGCTCGATGGCGAAATCGGATGCCCTGTTCAGGCAGATGAGCGTGCCGCCCTGCTCGACAAACTCGCGCAGGCTGCGCGCGCCCTCAGCGCCGAGCCCCCCCGTATATTCGACCGGCATCGCGCCGGAGCGATGGCCTTCGAGAATCGCGCGCGCCGTGTGATCCGGAAGAATAATGCTGTCGTACCTGGCGCGTAGATTACCGGCCCGCGCTTCTTTATCTTCGAGCGACGAATAAGAGAATTTATTCGTTTCCAGTACCCATCTCGTCCATCCCTCATCCATCGAAGGAACATGTGATTTGTATACGGCGAGCCGCACGTTTTTCTCCGGTCTCCTCTCGCCCGCAGACAAGGCCTGGCTCTTTCGATATCTGACGGGCGCAAACAGGGGGTTGGCCTCGACGTTCATCAGCAGCGGCAGGGTATGAGCCGTCACATCATAGGGAGGAATGGGATCGCCCGACGAGTCGCGCAGGTCCGGATACCTTTGCGCTTCGAGCAGCGCTTTGGCGAAACCGCCGTAGGGCTGCGCCATTCTAACCATCACGTTCACGCCCGGATATGTGACCCCCTTGATTACCAGCCGGCCCGTATAATCAGTTTCCACGCCGCCTCTTCGCAAAATCTTCAGCAGTTCTTCTCTATTTTGCGAAGGCGGGAGCAGAAAGCCGAACAATTCTCCGTCCGCGCGCGCCCGCACGGCCTCCCGGCCGATCTCATAAAACCGCCGCAACCACCGTTCGCGATGCCGGGAAGCATGCCGCAATAGCGCAAACGCCGCGGTGGTCATGTGGTTGGTAATATCGCTCAGCCGCCACTCGCCGCCGGGCCACACCTCGGGAAAGTTAGGCGATGCTTTGCGCGGGTCATACCCTTCGTCCGGACGGAGGTCTTCGAAGCGCACGGTAATCGGCGTGGCGAGGCGCGCCGACGCGGTTTCGGAGAGGATGCGTACGCCGCCATGGTAATGCGAGTAGGCGCGCGCCGGCGTCCACGCGTCGTAAGATGAATCGGTGGTGATGCCCTTGAATCCCGCGGCGCGCATCTCTCCGGCAATCGCGCGACCGAGTTCCGTATAGCCTTCGACGATCTTCTGCGGCACGTTCGGTTCAACGGGAGGCAGATACGGCGGCACAAACAGCCGCGCGCCGGACGTGCCCTGCTGATGTATATCGTGGACGATCTGCGGATGCCAGACGTTATGAATCTTATCGACGGTGAGCTGCGTCTCTTTCTGCGTAAAGACATACCAGTCACGGTTGTTATCATGACCCACGTATTTTTGATAGAGCACGGGCGGCGTCGTGCCTTCATAAGGCGTGCCGCGGGTCTTTTCGTACCAGTTCTTAACGATATCAACGCCGTCCGGATTCAGTGATGGAACGAGCAGGACGATGCACTCGCGTAAAATCTCTCGCACCAGCGGATCATTCGATGAGGCGAGGCGGTGCGCGATCAGCATGCTCGAAAGATATGAACCGACTTCCGTCGAATGAATACCGCA
>JANOGZ010000756.1:0-1284 GCA_031406255.1 Pyrinomonadaceae bacterium
ACATCGGGGCGGTCGTGGGCGAGGACATCGAGGCCCTGGAGGGCGTCGTGAGCCTGAAGGACTTCGTAGCCTTCGCGGGCGAGAGCGATGCTGACGAGTTCGTGCAAGTCCAGATCATCGTCCACCACCAGTACCTTCTTCACCATGTATTGTTTCTCCTTGAAGCGTTTTTGATTGAACAGACGGGACGGACACGACACCGCCGAAATTCATGGAGGCGCCGCCTCGTTCGCTTTCGCCTTACCACAAACTATCGAAAATCGCCATTACTATGTCCGTGAATTTATCGTCTCCCGAACGTTCAAAAGATTTCGCCGGGGGGTGCGCGCCCGACCCTTTCTGGAACGAACGCAAGGCGCGAGGGAGAAGCTCTCTCCCTCGCGCCTCTGACACTGCCAGCATTCTCGGGCTCAGACCTTATTTCGCTTTTGATGACTGCAATTTGGCCATCACCACCGGTCGCGCGTCAGACTCGCGTCGATAGAACACACGCGGCCGCTGCACGTTTCGTTTCTTCACCTCCGGGATCAGCTTCGCATCTCCTTCATCGAAGACGATGTCAACCCCCAGGCCACGCGATTGCTGCATCTTCGCGATCTGCATCTGCGGCACGCGCTGCGTCGCGTAATCAAGCCACTCACGCACGAGCACCTGCCCGTCGCGCGTCACGCCGGCGTCCGCTTCTCCCCTTTTCAACCCTTCTTCCACGAGCGCGTACGTCAGATAGCCATGACCCAGCGTCGAGGCTTCGAGCGCGGCTTGATAACTCTGCGCCGCGGTCAGGATGTACATGCCCTTCTCGTAGGCGAGTTGCGCCAGTCCCTTCGAGTTCATCGGCCCGCGCCGCTTCTCTTCCGTCTCCAAAGCCTGTCCGGAGTTGCAGGCATCAAGCACCAGCAGCATGTTATTAGCATCCACCTTCTCGAGAGCCAGTTCGAGCTCCCGATCAGAGATGCTGTGATCGAGCACGATCCGAAGCGTCGCCTCACTAACTTCCGTGCGAGCCCCCTGGAAACCCAGGTCATGCGGCATGATATAGAAAAGCTGCTTTTGCGCCGTGCCGTGGCCGGCATAGAAAATGACGACCTCGTCTTCGGGTTCGACGGGTTTGAGATTTTCGAGTGCGGCCGGCGCCCCCGCCGGCAGCGGCCCGCGCTCGGTTCCGGCCAGGCGCTTGATCGCCAGCAGGATATTGCCCTTCGTCGCTTCCTGATTGAAGAGCGAGATGAGCTTGATTTCGCTGAACCGACCGAGAGCCGCCTGCTGACGCTTAACCTCTTCGCC
>JANOGZ010000790.1:0-1862 GCA_031406255.1 Pyrinomonadaceae bacterium
GAATCCGCGCCATGTCCTCGAACGAGATGGTGCCGTTCTTGTCACTGTCGATATCGTCATCACTGTCGCTGTTGTCGTTCCTGTCGTTGTCGCTGTCGCCGCTATCATCGTCGTCTTGAGAAGCGCCGAGTTTCTCACGAATCAACGTGTCGATTCGCGCCGCGCGATTGCCGATGGCATATCCGGGCGAAAGATACAAGATACCCTGGCCGCCGCGACGAAGCTGATTCAACGGATTATTGTCGAGCGAAGTGCCGATGGGATCGTTATTGGCGTTAACGATGAAGCCCTGAGGCGGATTGACGATCTGTGGCATCTCGTCAAAGGGCAAGATCTCAAAACGCAGAGCCTGGTCGGGCGGCGGATTGTTATTTCTTATCCACTCGTGCCTCAGCGTCCCGGTTCCGTCCCTTACAAGGAAGGGCGGGATACCTCCGTCAATGGTCCCGGCCTGCAAGTCCTCACGCAGCGGGAGCTCGGCGCTCGTGAAATAAGCGATGTTGCCGTCCGTATCCATATAGCTCCAGTTCTGTGAGCCGACATCGAAGAACTGCAGGCCGCGCTTGAAGTCCTCAAGGTTCCGCGCGCGCGCGAAAGTGAGGAAGGTCTCGAACTCGCGCGTCGGGCTGAAGCCGGAGTACTGAACGCTAATGGCCGTCGGGGGCGAACCCGCCGGCGCCGTGACGAGCGGCCCGTTGTTTCTCCGCGGCACGACCAATGTGGCTGGGGGCACGCCGTTCGTGACGACGACCGTGCCGTCGGGAATTCTGTCGCCTATGACGTTGACTCTAAACGTCTCGGGAATGATGACCAGCGGTTCGGCCGTGCCCCGAAAGAAGGTGGCTACGGGCCGCCCCACGTTGTCAATGATCACCCGCTCCTGATAGAAGTCAGTGACATCGAGCGGATTGACCGTCGAGCCCCAGGCGATCCGCTCATTGAAGCCTTGCGGGAAAGTGGGGACGCCGGGGAAGCTCACCCCATAGACGTTCAGCGGCGCCTGGCTCGGCCCTCTCACAACAAGATGGGCCTCGTAGAAGGTCGGCGGCGAGATGAGTGAGAGATGCGGATCATTCGCCAGCATCGGGAATCCCGTGTCGGTCTTCGCCCCGCTGATCACATACCAGTTGCTGCCGAAATCGGACTTAGGTCCGCTGAATAATGGATTGTCAGCCGTGCCCGCCAGGAACTCATGGATCGACGCCAGGGTTTGCGGTTTGATCAATTCCTCCGGGCGAGCGGTCTTCTTTACACGCTCGGAATGGTGTCTGGCCGCGGCGAGCGCCCTGGCGCTCTGTTGCTCTGGGATTGAAACGGTCGGGTCAAAAGGAGCGCTACGGAACAGATCCTCGAAGAACAGTCTCGTGCCATCGAATCCCGCCGCCTGCCCGGCCGCCCGATAGGCCCCGAGGGCCGTCGTGTTGTTCAGATCACCGCTGTCGAACGAGAGCCCAAAGGCGAGCAGCTTGGCGATCACGATGCTATCGTCGATCGTCCAGCGCGGGACCCCGGACTTGGTCAACTCAAGCGCAGCGTATTCCGGTGGCAGCGGATTGGTGTCCAAAAACGCATTGACGCCATCGGCGTAAGCCTGCAGGACCGCGACCGCTATCGGCGAGTAAGCGGCGCGCGAGCGCAAAGCCGCGCGGCGCAGTCCGATGGTTCGCAACTGAACGTCGCCAGCGAGGACTTGATTGTTCGGCCCCGGCCCGAGAAGCTCGGCCAGCGTTCCGCTCGCCTGCCGACGGTTGAAATCCATTTGAAATAATCTGTCCTGGGCGTGAACGAAGCCCATCATGAAATAAACGTCATGGTCGTTTCTCGCGAAGATGTGCGGGACTCCGAAGCCGTCTCTGATGACC
>JANOGZ010000883.1:0-4068 GCA_031406255.1 Pyrinomonadaceae bacterium
GTTCGCTTGTAAATTCCACGCCGCGCCCCTTCAACTCTTC
Source organism: Pyrinomonadaceae bacterium (assembly GCA_031406255.1). Classification (GTDB taxonomy): domain Bacteria; phylum Acidobacteriota; class Blastocatellia; order Pyrinomonadales; family Pyrinomonadaceae; genus JANOGZ01. The sequence continues at coordinate 41 of JANOGZ010000883.1, forward strand.
GTACGTCTTTTCGACGTTGTCGCAGGCCAGCGCTCCGTTGAAGAAGCTCCCGATCCTGTCTTCCTGGCCCTCCGGAGTGAAGAGCACAATGCGGGTCTCGGCTCCATTTACCATCAGCTCGATCCACCTTTGCTTCTCGTCGAACGGCTGATCCGTGAGCACCTTGAAGCCAAGCTTTTCGGTATAGAAGGAAACGGCCCGATCCTGGTCACGCGTCGGGACGCTCACAAACTTGATAGATGTAATCATCTTTCTTCTCATTATTCTGATGACATGTAACTACCGCCCCGGTTCGCCGGGCTTCGACAATCTAGCGCTCGGCTGCGGCGCTGTCCAGTTATTGCGGAGATGTTTTTTAAACAATATAGTGATAAGTACTATTGTGGTAAAATGCCGGGCATGAGCAGAATTACTTTTGACGGATACATTATCGAGACGATGATGCGCGACCTGGTCGGGCACGATAAAAAGCCCTCCGCCTTCATCGTCCTACTGTATCTCTGGGCGCGCACCAGCGGAATGCGCCAGAGGATCCTGACCGCGAGTTTACAGGAGATCGCCACCGATACCGGATTATCGAAGAGCGCCGTACAGGCCGGGCTCAAGCTGCTCAGGCGGCGGCGGCTGATCCGCCTGGAGCGCGACTCGCAAACGTCAAAACCGAGTTATTATCTTCTCCGTCCGTGGCAGCGCCCCGCTCGCGCTTCGAGCGGTCCGGGCGTGCGAAAGTCGAATTAACGGACGTCCCTGACCGGGACGGATACTCTTACCGCGAAGCCTCGCACGGGTATTTAACGTTCAGCCATCATCTTTCTCCAATGCGACTAAACCAATCATCATCACGCCGGGCACGTTTGATCTGGATGGTGCTGCTGGCTCTCTCCCCGCTGGCTTACCTGGCGGGCGTCGTGCTCATCAAAAAGTATGACCCGAATACAGATGTCGGCTTCGAGGTGGGGCGGAGGGAAGCGCTCAGGGCCGCGGCAGATTATGCTGCGAGTGCGGGCGTCAACGTTGCCAACTGGACCAGCGGCATACAGGTCGATGTCAGTAATGACCGCTACTTTTACTACCGTCTGCGACAGAGTCCGGATACGGAACTGGCGCGCCGCGTGGCTCCGGAAACCAATATTCGAGCGATGTTTATCTCGCCCGACGGCAAAGAGAGGATGCAAATCTCGCTCGGGAAGGACGGCCGTTCACTCGGTTTTAAAAGGACGTTGCCGGCCAATCGAGAGATCTCCGACCCGGGCGAAACGGCGGCCAGATCATTAGCGGAATCGGCTTTTCGCTCCCTCGCGCAGGGAGGTTACGCTGCCCCGCCCGGCGCTCCTGAGTTAAGCGAGGAACGCAAATTCAACCGGGTCACCCGCAGTTATTCGTGGAAGCAGAAGTTTCCCGCGCTCCCCGAGCTAGAACTGCAAACCTCGATCTCGGTCTTGGGCGACACGATCACCACACAGGACATCACGACCAAATTTGACGAAGCCTATGCCGATAAGAATTTTCTCAATCGTCAGATTGCCCCCAAGCTGACGCTCGTGCCCTTCTTCCTGTTCACCGCCTTCATGGCCGTCTACGGCCTCTACCGTTACATCCAGCGCGCCCGACAAAAGGAAGTGCCTCATGCGAGAAGCCTACTCGTCTGCGGGCTGATGTCGCTCGCATTTATGCTGATGGCTCTTCAGACAGACTTTCTCGTCTTCAATGGATCGCCGGGAAACGAGCAAGTCGTTATTATGCTCATCATTCTTCTGATCACCTTCTCGCTCTTCCTGCTGCTTGGAATTCTTCTCGGCGTCGCGTATGGAAGCGGCGAAGGAGATGTGCGCGAGGACTATCCGGGCAAGCTGACCTCGCTTGACGCCCTGCTGACCGGCAGGTTTTTTTCACGAAACGTCGCCCGCGCGATCTGCTTCGGGATTGCGCTCGGCGGCTGGTCGTTGCTTGCGAGATCGCTCGCCATCGTGCCGTGGGCGTGGCGACCGGACGGGGGGCAGGGGCTATCGGATCGAACCTGTAGTATTCTGTTAGGGAATTTCAACTGGGCGACGCCGCTCCTGATGCCCTTCTTTGCCGTCGTGACGGCTGTTCTCGGACTGCTCCTTCCCCTCTCTTTTCTTCATCGCCGGTTCCGCTCACGCCGGGTTTCTCTCGGGCTTCTGGTGCTGATGTCACTCGTCGCCAATCTGCTCGTGTTCCAGGAGCAGCCCGTCACCTTCGGGGTTGGTCTGCTGAGTGCCATCATCGCGGCCGGCTTTCTGCTCATCTCGTTCTTTGCGTTCGATCTTCTCACATCCATTATCAGCATCTCCGCTCCGGCCCTCAGCGTATTTATCATCTATCTCCTGTCCCAACCAGCCGCTTCGTTAAACCGCGCCGGCTTCATCGCTGGCGGCATCGCGCTCATGTTTCTGTGCGTCGGAATATTCTTCTGGTATTTCGGCCGGGAGTATCGTGAGGATCAGGTGCGGCCACTGTATGCACGGAATCTGGCCGAGCGGCTCGGCCTGCAGGCCGAAGTTTCCGCCGCGCGTGAGGCTCAGGCTCGATTGATGCCACAGAAGCTACCCGAGCTTTCCGGTTTAAATCTGGCGGCCGCCTGCCTTCCGGCGCGCGTGGTCGGAGGCGACTTCTATGACCTGTTCGTGGTCGATGTGAACAAGCTCGGAATCTTTGTCGCGGAGGGCGGCGGGCGAGGTCTTGGGGCGGCGCTGACCATTGCGTATGCGAAGGGCTTTCTGATGCCGAGAATTTATGCGGGCTACTCACCTTCCGAGCTGATCTGTAGCTTGCAAACCCAGTTGGCTCCGCTGCTCGAACAAGATGAAGAGATGGCTTTCGCTTATGCGGTTGTTGATACGTCGCAGAAGACGCTTGTCTATGCGCGCACCGGATACTATCCGCTGGTACTGACCGGTCGTCATGAACATGGAAGTCGTGATCACGGCCGCATTTGCGCCTACGCCGAAGAGCGGGAACTGAACGTGTCAGGAGGCCCATCTTCCGATACAAACCGCGTGATTCGAGAGGCGACAATCTCCCTCGCCGAGGGCGACGTAGTAATTTTCATCACCGACGGGGTCGTCAGGAGCCTTGATGCCGACCATAAAGTTTCAATGCAGGACTGGGCGCTGGGTGTCATCTCGAAGCGCACCGACAAATCCAACGGGTCACTCCAGCAAAGTCTCGACCGGGCTCTGGAAAACAGGGCCAGGCATATCAAGAAGATCGGGTTCGAAGATGATTTGACGGCGGTCGTCGTCCGTGTTGAGCCGTCAGGAGCAGCGTGATGCCTCAGCGCCGCCTTTTGCTGCTACTTCTGCTCGCCGTCGCCGGTTACGCCGCGGTGTCGCTGCTCTCGCCGCGTTTTAATCCTTCGGCAACGTGGGGCGCCAGTCTCGATCGCGCCGCGGCCATCGCGCGCGCGCGCGAAGAGGCGCAGCGGAGCGGGCTCGACGCGACAGACTGGAACGCGGCGGTCACGTCAACCTATCAGGCGCAAACGGTCTACTTCTTATCTCGCTACCCGTCTTCCGTCGAGAAGGCGATGCTGTCTCCTGTGATCGACTCGGTCGTGCTCGCCGAGCCGGGAGGCCAGAAACGGCAGTGGCGTGTTGGCTTGCGGGCTGACGGGCAATTGGACAGTTTCTCGCAGCGCGAACCGTCGCCGACGGAGGGAGCGCGCGTGCCGCTTGAAAGAACGCGGGAGATAGCGGCGGCGGCGCTGACGCGGATCGTCGGGAGCGAAGCCTCGCAATTTTCGCTGAGTTCAGAACTCGATCAGGGGGAAGAAGGGATTCGGTATGTCTGGGAGCGGACGTTTCCCGGTGAAGACGACTTTAAGCTCCAGGCGATCGGCGTCGTCCGCGGGGAGGTCATCCGCGAACTGAAACTGTTAACGTATTTCTCTCCGCGCTTTGTGGATGAGTATACCAGCCGTCGAACTTCGAAGCTGGTGATTGACCTCCTCGGCCTGCTGCTGCTGGTGCTGATAATCATGGTGGCCGCTGGATTCTATCTCTTCG
>JANOGZ010000909.1:0-9994 GCA_031406255.1 Pyrinomonadaceae bacterium
GCCGAAGCCGGCTCCGTATCCGGCGCTTGCGCTGGGGACGACCGAAGCGACCCCGCTTGAGATCGCCACCGCGTACGCGACGCTGGCAAACGGCGGCCGTCTGGTTAACCCGACCGTCATCGCGCGCTATGCTGGCGCCGCCAGCTCACATGAGGAATATGCGCCACCAGCCCGGCAGGTGATCCAGCCGACGACCGCGTACATGCTGACAGATATGCTCGCGGCGGTCATCAATCAGGGCACCGCGCGAGCGGCGCGCGGAGCCGTGAAACATACGGCGATTGCGGGCAAGACCGGCACTTCGCGCGACGGGTGGTTTGCGGGTTACACGCCGAATCTGGTGTGCGTGGTGTGGATCGGTTTCGATGACAACAGCCAGCTTGGTCTGACGGGCGCGGAGAGCGCCCTGCCGGCGTGGACGGAATTTATTAAAGGCGCAGTAGAACTGCGACCGGAACTCGGCGGCGAGGTCTTTGAACGTCCGGCCGGCCTGACCACGATCGAGATTGATCCCGAGACGGGCCTGCGCGCCACGCCCTCGTGCCCACAACGTGAGCGCATCATGATTACCACCGCACACGCTTCCAGCTACGAGTGCTACACGCACAAAGAAACGCTGCTCGCAACGGCTGATGCTGATATCTATGAACCGATGGTGACCGACGCCAGTGTTAGTACCAGTAGCCCGCCACCTCAAACATCTGCGGTGTCGAGTGTCCGCCCGTTGCCCGCGCCGCGCTCCGCCGCGAAAGCCAGCGCGAGCAACGCTCCTCAAAGTGTTTCTCAGGGCAGGACGACACGGGTTGAGGTGGGCCGGAGCGGGCGGCCCGTACTCACAAACGAGTTGCGTGCATCGGAGAGCACCGCGGGCAGCGACGACTGGAAGCATTAAGCGAGCTTTTCAAACAGGACGAAGACAAAAGGGCACGCGAAGTGGCAGAGTCGCCGGATCGCGTGCTCTCGTCGTTTTGCGATGGAATGGCCAGCCGGCCGACGGAAGCGTTCAGAGCAATAGCTGCCTGGTTTGATGGAGCAGATCCGGGAGGGATAGCCTGTTGCGGTCAGGTGAGAGATGCGCCTGCTGGCCAGGCTTCTTCGCGCAGGCGTTCGAGTATCACCTGGGCGATGGCATGTTCCGAAGTATGTGAGATGGTAATATGGGTAGTGTCAGCGCCGCATTGTTGAAATAGCTCGCGCGCGCGCCCGTGAAACACGAGGGCCGGGACGCCCGTCTCGTGCGAGACGACTTCGATGTCCTGCCAGGCGATGCCGCCGCTCCAACCCGTGCGCAGCGCTTTCAGCGCCGCTTCTTTGGCGGCGAAACGCGCGGCATAATGCTGCGCGGCGACGGAGCCGCGCCCGTCGCAATAGCGGCGTTCCCCCGGAGTGAAGACGCGCTCGCCGAAGCGCGGCGTCCGCTGCAGCACTTCGCGCACGCGCCGAACTTCGATGATATCTATGCCTGTTGAAATAATCACGGATGAATTTGAACTGAAGCGCGCCGGATTTCACTGGCGCGCGCGCTCAGACGTGCGCGCGCTCAGCTGCGCGCCGCTCGAAGAAGATGGCTTTACGAACGCCTTTTCAACGCGTCTCGGCGGCGTCAGCCCGATGCCACAGGAGGCGCTGAACCTCGCCGGCTTCACGGACGACGCGGCCGAGAATATCTATGAAAACCGCCGCCGTTTCCTCGCGCTCTTTGAAGACGAGTGGAGGCTCGCCACCTGCTGGCAAGTGCATGGCTCAGAGGTGCGAATCGTGCGCGACGAGGAGGACGCGCGCGACAAAAACGACGAAGTGCACGCGGATGCCCTCGCCGGCCGTGCTTCGCGAATCCTGCTCGGCGTCAAAACCGCTGACTGTGTGCCCGTCCTGCTGGGCGACAGGCGCACGGGCGCGAGCGCGGCCGTCCATGCCGGCTGGCGCGGCGCAGCCTCCTCGATCGCGCGGCGTACGCTCGAACGGATGCGCGAGGAATACGGCACGCGGAGCGAGGATGTCCGCGCCGCCATCGGGCCGGCGGCCGGCGCCTGTTGCTACGAAGTCGGCCCCGAGGTCATCGAAGCCTTCCGCGAGTGTTTCGCCTACGCTGACGATCTCTTTACGCCGACGCGCGATGGGCACGCGCGCATTGATCTTCAAAAAGCAAACCGGCGGCAATTGATCGACGCGGGCGTCGCCGCCGAGCGCATCCACGTCGCACCGTTCTGTACGATGTGCCGCACTGATCTCTTCTTCTCCTATCGACACGAAAAGAAGATTTACGGCCGGACGGGTCGCCTGTTGTCCGTCATCGGCCGCGCCGGAGACTGAGAGCGCCCGGAAGGGCCGCGGTCGGCGGCGACCGCGGCCGTTATCCTCTCCTTCGGCGTGCCGGACGCCGGTTGCTCCCCCCGCCGCCGAAGATATCAGCATTGATGCGCCGCACGGCATCGTTGGCGCCGACAATGCCGATCGGCAGCTTGACTTCACGCGTGGCGGGCGGAAAGCAGACCTCATCCGTGCAACTCTGAAAACGAAGGCGCGCGCGAAGTTCCGTCACGCCCGGCTCATAATCGACCGGAATGGTGATGTTGAAGCGCATCACGGCGCGGCCCTCATAAACCGCGAGCTGGTCTTTAGAGAATTTGAAGCGGCGCACGGCGGCGCGCGGAAAGCTGACCGGACTGATCTGGATGCGATCCGGAGCTTCGATTTTGAGCGTCGTCGGGATGGCGTATTTGCCGAGCGGCTTGCTCGCGTTGACATGATAGCCCTGAGGGATATCCATCACGATCGCTGCCTGAATCGTCCGGCCACGCTGCGCCCTGTCAGCAGAAAAGAAGCCATTCACACCGATATTGGCGGCCTGCGTGAAAGCAGCGGGCGGTGTCGTCGTCGGGGCGGAAAAACCGGCCGGCGCGATCAGGAGCAGCGCGGCGAAAACCGATAGGATGGCGCGTCGAGTAAAAGTTCTGTGTCTCATCTCAAATAAAATTGAAGCTTTGGTTTACGATTCATTGTGAGTCGCCTGAATTGTACAGGTGCATGGATGAAAATCGAAAATTGTTTTCGCTGTCGGCGACGGTTTAGAGATGCCACGCCACGGGGAGGAGTTCGCCGCGAAATCATGCCAGCCCGGATAGCGCCGTCGAGCCCACATTATTGATGCGGCGCGCGGCGAGCTGGCCGCAGGCGGCGTAGATATCGCGGCCCCGCGGTCGCCGGACGAAGGCATGGATACCTTTGGATTCAAGGATAGATTTGAATTCCTCCACTCTCTCCGCGGGCGATGGCCGATAGGGAAGCGGATCGGCCGGATTGTGCGGTATCAAATTCACTTTCACGCGCATAAGTCCATGCCGATTCAGCAGGTTCGCCAGCTGGCGCGCGTGCTCATCGGAGTCGTTCACGCCGTCCAGCATGACGTACTCGAAGGTGAAGCGCTCGCCGGGTTTAAGCGATCTCTCGAATTCCTTGCACGCCGCGAGAAGCTCGCCGAGCGGCCATTTTTTATTGATCGGCATCAGCGTGTCGCGCAGCGCATCGGTCGGGGCCGCCAGCGAGATGGCCAGGTGCGGGCGGGCGGCGACCGCTGCCAGTTCTCTGATGCGCGGGACGATGCCGGCGGTGGAGACGGTCACGCGATTCGGCGCGATGTGGAGGCCCATCGGCTCCGCCATCACGCCGAGCGCTTTCATCAGCGGCTCGAAAGCCAGAAACGGCTCGCCCGCACCCATCGCCACCAGATTTGTTCCGCGCGGGGGGCTGACGCCGACGCCGTAAGCATCATTGAGGGCGATGATGATCTGCTCGACGATCTCGCCGGCCGTCAGGGTCCGCAGCAATCCCAGCCTGGCCGTCAGACAAAAGTCGCATTGCAGCGGGCACCCGGACTGTGATGAAAAACAGATCGTATCGCGTCGCTCTTCCGGAATGAACACGGTTTCCACCGGAAGATTATCGTGCGTCTTGAGCAGATACCGCCGCGTGCCATCACCGGAGAGGTAGCGCGATTCCGTAGTGAGCGTCGAAACGGCGGCGCGGGCGGCGAGCGTCGCACGCAAATCTTTCGGCAGGTCTGTCATCTCTTCTACGGCGCGCAGACGCCGGCGGTGCAGCGCGGCGAAGATTTGGCGCCCGCGGTAACGCGGCTCGCCGAGCTCCGCGACAAACGCCGTCAACTCTTCCGGAGCAAATCCTGTCAGATGTACTGCATTATTCATCGCCCGCCCATTTTAACACCGCGCGGCAGTTCTCTCACAGCCGCGACGTCAGCGCAGCATCGAATAAAAAAACATACGGAGGTTAAACGAGTGGCTTATAATCTGTCGGCGACGCGATAAGGCTCGGAAGCGACCCGGCCGGGCACGGGAAGGCCGGAGCAGTGCGGTGCTGGAGGCCGGAGCGCCATAAAACTCCTGATCCAGTGAGGAACGGAAAATGTCGAGAGTCAAAAATGTCGAGAAAAGGATGTGGGATGTGGAAGGCTTCGCCGTGCGGATTCTCCATCCCGACGGGACGGATGTGAGGGGCGACCGGATGGGCCTGCCACAGTACCCCTACCAGCGCGCCGCGGAAAACGACATCACCGTCGAGACATGGAAGGCGACGAGATTCCGGCCGTCCTATCCGGGATTTGAGGTGGATGTCGTCGACAGCGACGGCACTTCGGTGCAGGGAAATACCAAATTGCGGACGGTCAGAGAGTCGTATCAGGAAGAGGATTGAAGCCCTTTCTGAGAAAGATGAAAATCAATATCGGCAGGCTTTCGGGTATGATTCGTTTTAGTTATATCTCATGCGTTGTGCTGTCGCTCGTGCTGGGCGCGTGCGTCGAAGAGCCGGCGAGTTCATCCTCCACGGTGAGGACAACTGCCGCGCCCGCCGTCGCACCGCAGCAGCAGCAGGGACAGGGGCGGCCGGCGCTCGGCTCCGGCAAGCCGGGCTCCGCGACGCCGGCCGAGCGCCTCGTGGCGGCGGCAATTGATCGAACGAATTATCAGGTCAGGTATGATTCGGCCTATGTCGTGCTGGATTATCCGAATGGCGATGTGCCGGCGGAGACGGGCGTGTGCACGGATGAAGTTATCCGCTCGTATCGTAAACTCGGTATTGACTTGCAGAGAGAAGTACACGAGGACATGAAGCGCAACTTTCATCTTTATCCACGGAAGTGGGGATTGTCGAAACCGGATTCAAACATTGATCACCGGCGTGTGCCCAACTTGATGAGGTTTTTTGAGCGTAAAGGAGAGACGCTGCCCCTTTCGGACAGGGCGGAAGACTACGTGCCGGGCGACATCGTGACGTGGGACCTCGGCGACGACCTGACGCATATCGGCATCGTCGTTAACGTCACCGCCGGGCAGGATCGTTACATGATCGTCCACAACATCGGAGCCGGCCCGAAAATGGAGGATGTGCTCTTTAGCTGGAAGATCATCGGACACTATCGTTATCCGGGGCAGGGAGATCGACCCCGGAGCCCGTGAAAGGATTTTCGGAAAATTTCGCCGGGTAGCTCGCTTGACAGGTTTTATCAGGGCAACTTCAGAAACATTCACATAACAAGCTTGATGAAAAGCACGGTTGCGGCGGGCATCTCTGTCGGCAAATCAGAGATTGATGGCAAAGGGTGTTTTGCCGCCAGACATTTTCTCAAAGGTCGAAAGATCGGGGAATTGACTGGCGAGCGGATCGCCCGCCGGGAAGCGTCGCGCAGAATGCGCGGCCGCCGCCGGCTTCGGATCTGTGCCATTGACTCCTACTGGGGCATTGACGGAAGCGTCGGCGGCAACGGCACGCAATTCATCAACCACTCGTGTCAACCGAACTGCTATATAAAGATTATTTACGGGCACATCCTCTTTTTTGCTCTGCGCGACATTCAGCCGGGCGAAGAAATCACGCTCGATTATATCGAGTCTTACCATTCGGATCGAAAAAAATGCCGCTGCCGCGCCGCCTCCTGTCGGGGCACGATCAACCTCATGATGAAGTAATCTTCTTTGATAGTAAGCGTTCAGCAATCAGCTTTCAGCTAAAATAAAGAAACGCGCGCCATGACAGATCGACACCACACATGACCGGCTGACCGCTGACCGCTGATGGCTGATAGCTGAACGCTTACCTTTGATATTGATCGCCGATTTGAGCCACCGACATGACGATTCGTGAAGGTAAATGGAAATGCACGTATTGCGAGGCGCTCAACCGGGGAAGCGACCTGAAATGCGCCGGTTGCGGCGCCGTGCGCGAGCAGGACGTCCGCTTCATCTACGATGAGAATGCATCAGAGATAATCGATGAAGCCGACCTTCAGGCAGCGAAGGCCGGGCCGGAGTGGCTCTGTGAAACCTGCGGCGCGTCTAATAGTGTCACGCGCGAAGACTGTCGCCAGTGCGGTGCGCCGCGCGGCGCTTCGCCGAGCCGTGAGGTCAACCTGATCGGCGCGCCGGCGGTTCCTCCTCCTCCTCCAGCGCCGCCTCCACCAGTGGTTCCCGTAGCGAAACGGTTACCGCGCCGGGTGATCATCGCGCTCGTCGCCGCGCTGGCCGTTATCGGCGTCTTTGGGTGCGGCTTCGTCGCGCTGGTCTTTTACCTGTTGCGCACGCATGAAGCGCGTCTGGTCGTCGCTGATGTCAGATGGGAGCGCAGCGTCGAGGTCGAAGAGTTACAGACGCTCACCGAGCAGGCCTGGGAGGATCAACTCCCGTCGAATGTCAGGGTGGTCTCACGCCGCCGCGAAGTGCATCATAACGATCGGGTGCAGACGGGAACTCGACCGGTCGAGGAGACGTACACGGAGAAGGTTGAGGTCGGCACCAGGAGAGTCAAAACCGGCACCCGAGACCTCGGTAACGGCTATTTCGAAGACATTTATCGGGACGAGCCGGTGTACCAGAATCGGAAGGGCACGCGCACCGTTTCGGAACCGATTTATCGCGATCAACCGGTCTACAAAAACAGGGTTACTTATCAGATCGAGCGCTGGAAAACCGTCGGCACGGAGCAGGCCCAGAAAGCAGACAACGCTCCGGTCTGGCCCGCCATTTCCGTCGGGCCGAGGAGGCGCGCCGGCCAACGCACGGCCCGCTATCTCGTCCGGCTGAAGGATACGGAGAGCGGCAAGACCTACGAACGGGAAGTCGAGGAGGCCGAGTTCACGCGCTTTACGCCGGGAACCACCTGCCGCGCGCAGATCAATAACCTCGGCGAAATCGTCGAGCTTACGGCGGGGGCCGGGCCTTGATCCCCGCTCCGGCGGCGGCGGCGTGCTGAAGTAAAGCGGAAGCGCGTCAGGTCTTTCCCGTAACATGAATTGTCCGAGTATGGAGAGCGTTAGAGCATGAACGTGCGACTGACAGAGGTTAATCGAGATAACTGGAGAGAGTGTATTCGGCTCAAACCGTCAGAAGATCAGATGAATTTCGTCGCGCCGAATCTTTATTCGCTGGCGGAATCCCGCTTTGACGTTCAGATGAAGCCGACCGCCATTTATCATGATGACGAGATGGTCGGCTTCATCATGTACGGGTTCGATCCCGATGATGGCAGCTACGTCGTTCAACGTCTGATGATTGACGCCGCTCAGCAGGGAAAAGGATACGGTCGGGCGGCGATGGTGGAGGCGATTAAAAGGATGCGCGAAGAACCGGATTGCCGCCAGATCGCGCTCAGTTATGTGCCGGGCAACGCGGCGGCCGCGAAGCTGTATGAAAGCCTGGGTTTCGTCAAGACGGGAGAAATCATCGACGGCGAAGAGGTCGTGCGCCTCCGTTTCGATGAATGACGGGGAGATTTCCGAGTTGGAACTGGAAAGATTAGGTTGGAACGATTTTTTCGCGGAGAGCTTTGCCCCCTATGCGGCCCGAGGGTATTGCGCCGGCCGGGTTTTCCTTGAAAGTAAAAAGGTTTATTACGTTTACACGAAAGACGATGAAGTGTGGGCGGATGTCGCGGGACGCATGCGTTACCGCGCGTTCGAGAGTCAGGATATGCCGGGGGTCGGAGACTGGGTCGCGATCCGCCGCCGTGAAGATGAAAACCGCGCGACGATCCACGCCATTCTGCCGAGAAAAAGCAGATTTTCGAGAAAGGTCGCCGGCAGTAAAACCGAAGAGCAGATCATCGCCGCCAATATCGACACGGTCTTTCTCGTTACCGGGCTGGACAATGATTTCAATCCGCGCCGCATCGAACGCTATCTCATCACGGCGTGGGAGAGCGGAGCCAGACCGGTCATTATCCTCAACAAGGCGGATGCCTGCGTTGATGTGGAGCAAATGAAGAGAGAGACAGAGGCGATCGCGCTCGGCGTGCCGGTATTGCTGATGAGCGCCGCGCGCAACGAAGGGCTGGATGCGCTGCTGCCCTTCATCGGCACGGGTCAGACGGTTTCTCTCCTGGGCTCTTCCGGCGTCGGCAAGTCAACCATCATTAACCGCTTGTTGGGAGCGAATGTGCAGCGTGTACGAGAGGTGCGGGGCGGCGATGATCGCGGTAAACACACCACGACTCATCGCGAGCTGCTGGTGCTGCCGATGGGCGGCCTGATCATGGATACGCCGGGCATGCGTGAGCTTCAATTGTGGGTCAGCGACGGAGGCTTGCAGGATGCCTTTGAAGATATCGCTTCGCTGATCAGGAAATGCCGGTACAGTGATTGTCAGCACGCGGGCGAGCCCGGCTGCGCGGTGCGCGAGGCCCTCACTGAGGAAACCCTCGATCGCGCGCGCTTCGACAACTACCAGAAAATGCAAAAGGAGATGAAGCATCTCGCATTGAAACAGGACCACCGGGCCGCGCTGGTTGAAAAAGAGAAATGGAAGAAGATTCATCAAGCGTTGAAAAAACATAAGAAAAGCTGGTGAGGAAATGCGCTTACGAGAAACGCCAGAAGCTAAAATCTCGACCGGCGCGCCCTCCGCGCCGGAGCTGCGCGAGTACCACCGCCACTTTGAGGCGATCATGGCGGATACGGACGACCTGCTGGCGCACCTGACCGACGCGCAGTTTAACTGGCGACCCGTACCGGGGCGCTGGTCGATCGCCGAATGTCTGGCACATCTCAACATCACAGGGCAGATGTATCTTCCGCGCATTGACCGCCGCATTAGAGAGGCACGCGAGCGGCGCGCGTTCAGCCGCGGCCCATTCCGTCATGGCCTTCTGGGAAATCTGTTTGTGCGCGCCGCGGAGCCGCCGGCAAAAATCAAGCTCAAAGCGCCAAAGCTTTTTGCGCCGCTGCCGGAGCATCTGCTCGTCGTGGTCGCGCCGGCCTTTAGCTCGCTGCACGATCAACTGTTTCGCCTCTTGCGTGACGCCGACGGAATAGACCTCGCGCGCGTCCGCGTAACTTCCCCGGTGACCAGATTCCTCAAACTGAGCCTCGGGCAGTGTTTCGCCTTCATCGCCGCCCACGAGCGGCGACATCTCTGGCAGGCCCGACAGGTTAGGGATGATCCCCACTTTCCTCAGCCGTAAGGCGCGCTTTTCCAAAGGCAAAGACCGCGCGGAGCGCCGTACTTGCCGCTCACGATCAGTCCTCTCAGCGAAACATCGCAATCGGCCAATAAATAGCAAAATCGGCTAATAAAAGGTTGATGTCAGTGAAAGCCTTTTACGGTAAGCTTCCGGATCGAAGCTTCTGACTGGAATTTGCGTTCACCCGAAGAGTAGCTTTGAGAGCGGGCCCCGCTATTGATCGAGCTTTAGATGATCAAGGATCGTGCTCTGATCTGCCCAAACTTTTTCCAGCATAAGTTCGAAAATCCCGTTCCTGGTTACGACTCTTCCGGCCACCTTCTCACATCACGGTGGCTGATCCTCAACCTGCAGAGAGACACTTAAGGAGACCAATACGATGCTGACGAGGCTAAAAAAATCGGCGAAGAGACTGTTCATCAGTTTGCTGGTCGCGTTATTCTTCACTGTCGGCGCGACTACTCCTTCCTCCGCGGCGATCCGGTATTATGCCGTCGCTCAAGATGGAAGCTGGTGCGGGCAGAGT